>CALBLR010000501.1 GCA_937896015.1 uncultured Prevotellaceae bacterium
AGAATTCAGGCGGGAACTGGCCGGTCTTCACAAAGTCGCGGGCAAAGAATGAGAGCGACACGCCATTCTGGTGGAACGAGAACCAGAAGAAGATGACCACGCCAAGCACGGCAAACAGGGCATACATGCGCTGCTTGATTTCCTTGGCCATGGTGGCCTTCTCCTCGGCTGTGTAGTTCACCGCGCCGGCAGCCTCTTTCTTTCCGGGTGTGGGGAACTTGCTCTTTTGTGTGAGGAATATCACAAGCGATATGAGCATTGCCACCACCGATGCGATGAAGGCGAAGTGCACGCCCTGGTTGAACACCTCAAGGTAGGCCTGGCAGTTGGCTGCGCTGGGCGCGCCGCTCACTCCGGCCTGGGCCATGTAGTTCATCATGTTGCTCATCTGGTCGGCGGGCAGGGTGCCGTCGATAAACTGGTGGCACAGTGCCGGCAGCTCGGCCACATACTTGTATCCGTGCAGGCCCAGCCACCAGCTGCGCAGGAAGGGGGCTATGAACGGAGCCACCAGGCCGCCGATGTTGATGAACACGTAGAAGATTTGGAAACCGGTGTCGCGGCGGCCCTTCACCTTGTTGAGGGCCACTTCGCCACCCTCTTTCAGGGTTTTGGCTTCGAAGTCGTCATACATTTGGCCCACAATGGCCTGCAGGTTGCCCTTAAACAGGCCGTTACCAAAGGCAATCAGCACAAGGGCCGCGCAGGTGAGTGCCAGCAGACCGGTGAAGTTGGCCGATGTGGCTGTGATGGGTATTGCCAGGCACACATAGCCCAGAGCCATGATGATGATGCCCACCATTATGGTGCCCTTGTAGTTCTGCGTGCGGTCGGCTATGATGCCGCCCACAAGGCTCAGCACATATATGCCGGCCAGAAACACAGAGTAGATTGTTGCCGCGCTGGTGTCGCTCAAGCCGAATTTCGAGCACAGAAACAGCGACAGCACGGCTGCCATGATGTAGTAGCCGAAGCGCTCGCCCATGTTGCTAAGGGCGGCTGCGATTAGTCCTTTGGGATGATTTTTTAGCATGTGATTAAGTTGTTTATTGTGAGTGTTAATAATTTTAGGGATAGCTTTTGTGTGATGCCATCTAAGCCTTGGCGGCGTCTTGCTTGGCCTTGAATGCCAGCGCGTACATGCGCATCTGCTTCACCATCGACAGCAGTCCGTTGCTGCGCGTGGGCGACAGGTGCTCGTGCAGGCCTATGCGGTCAATGAAGTAGAGGTCGGCGTCGAGTATCTCATGCGGAGAGCGTCCGTCGAGCACGCGTATCAGCAGCGACACTATGCCTTTCACTATAATGGCGTCGCTGTCGGCCATGAAGTGTATGCAGCCGTCATCACAGAGCTCGGCGTTGAGCCACAGGCGGCTTTGGCAGCCGTCAATCAGGTTGTCGGCCGTCTTCTGGCTCTCGGGCAGGGTGTGGAGCGCGTTGCCCAGCTCTATAATGTAGGCATAGCGGTCCATCCAGTCGGTCATGCCCGAAAACTCGTCGATTATTTCGTCTTGAACTTCGTTAATACTGCTCATATGAGGATGTGTATAGTAACTTTTTCTTCAAAATTACATTAATTTTTGCGTTTTCACAACCTTTTTGTAGCCGAGGCTGTGCAAAAATGCGCCTATTTGCCATTATTTGCGCCGGCTTGCTTCTTTTCTTTGTTCTCCTCGTGCTGTATGGCAAACGAGGAGTAGATTTGCAGCAGTGCGCCGGCCAGCAGGAAGGCCAGCCAGTCGCGGTTGCCCCACGAGGTGCCTATGTTGATGTTAAGCGAGCTGCTGAACAGGAAGAATGCCGACACGCAGTAGAGCAGTGCCGACACCTTGCCCATGCGGTAGAGGCGGCGTATGCGCAGGTTCTTGCCTGCATAGCGCTCGGTGCAGCGCTCGGCCAGCGCCAGCAGCGCGCCCAGCGAGTAGAGGTATTTGGCCCAGTCGCCGTGAACTCCGAATATTGGCATTGCGGCGGCCACAAGCAGCATTAGCGTGGCCACGGCAAGCGTTATGTTTTGAATCTCGATGCGTTTGTTCTCGTCTTTTATCATATGTGTTTGTTTTTTATTGTGCTGTGCGTTGTTGGGGTGGGTGAGGGCGCGCTGCCAAATGCTTATGGAATGTCGGTCACATACACGTCTTCGTTGGCGCGCTTCATGCCATACTTTTCGCGTGCAATGCGCTCCAGTGTGTGGCGGTCGGTGTTGAGTTCGCGTGTTTTTGCCTCATACGCGGCTGCCGAGTCTTCGTTGGCCTGTATCTGCACCTTGATGTCGCTTATCTGCTTCACATAGCCGTCGCGGCGCGAATAGTTGTAGTCACCGAAGCACAGCAGGGTCACAAAGAATCCCACTATTATCAGGAATGGCAGGTGGAGCCACCTGTGCTGGAACTGCTTTATTTTGTTTTTGATGTTTTTTAAGCCCATTGCGTGGAGTGATGTGTAGTGTTTTTTTTAGAAATGCCAGTCGAGTTGCCACCACTTCTTTTTTGTTGTGTCGCTGCCGTTGGCCGCGGGTGCTTTCTGCGTCTGGCCGCTGGAGTTTAGGGTGGAGTGGCGGTTGGCGATAATGCGCGCCAGGCGGTCGATCACTTGGCGGTCGCGGCGGTTGCTGCTCTTGGCCATGTCGGCCCATGCTGTACCGCCCAGGTAGTAGGCCACCGATGCGCTTTGCCACACGCCGGCGCGCTCGTAGGCGCTTGTGTAGGCGTCGAAGTGGGCCAGGGCCTCGTTGTGGGTCTTGGCCTGATAGTATGCGCCCTCGTCGATTTCCATCTCAAGGGCCGAGCCCACCCGCTTGGCGTTGGTTATGGCGTCGGTCAGCCGCTGAGTGGTGAGCCCCTCGCCCACGAAGTAGTTTGGCTGCAAATACACCATGTCGAAGCCCATGGCCGCCCCCTGGTCGTTGTTGCGCGCGCCGAAGAAGGGGATCCAATACATTAGTTTGCCCAGTTTGTGCACCATGCGGCTCACCCGCGTGGGCAGCTCGCGCCCAGTGGCCGAGGTGGTCTCTTCTATCCAGTAAAATCCGTTCAACTCCAGATTTTTGAAGCCTGCGCGGTTAAAGCGGTCGTAGATTGTCTGCAAATACCACTCCACGGCGGCCTGCTTATCGTCGATGCGGTTGAAGTTCAGCCGCCGGCCGTTCACACTGCCCCAGTCGGTGCGCCCGTTCTCGGGGCTGGGCAGCATCAGCACCACCTTATGTTTGAATCCAGGGTCGCCCAGTTCCCGCTTGGCCTGGCTGATGCATTTGTCGAGTGCGTCGAGTGCCTTGCCGCGCTCGAATATGCGGTTCATCAGCCATTCCCAGTCGGCCCGGGTCGAGCCTTTGCCATAGCCGTTGGCATATGTCACATCGCCTTGGCGGCGGAATTCAAGAAACAGAAATCCGTCGAACGTCCAGCGCCGTGTGCCGTCGGCAAATGTGTGGGTCACGTATGGCTCAAACTCGCTTTGCGTCCAGTCGGGGCGGAAGCTGCCGCCCTGGTAAATCAGGGCAAGGTCGTTGATGGGCCCGGCGGCAAACTTGCCGGGCGTTATGGCTGCCGAGGCCGCCATGGTCAGTGCGGCTGCAAAGGCCGCGATGAGTAGTCGCAGGTGATGGGTGTTCATAGTGTCTCGTTATTTGTCTTTAAGCAGGTTGGGGCGCAGGCGGCGCGTGCGCTCAATGGCCTGCTCCATTTTCCATTCGTCGATTTTAGCCTGGTTGCCGCTGAGCAGTATCTCGGGCACTTTCCAGCCGTTGAACTCTGCCGGACGCGTGTAGACTGGGGCCTCGAGCAGTCCGTCCTGGAACGAGTCGCTGAGGGCGCTCTGCTCGTCGCCTATGGCTCCGGGCAGCAGGCGCACCACGGCGTCGGCGATTACCGCCGCGGGCAGCTCGCCTCCGGTGAGCACGTAGTCGCCTATCGAAATTTCACGCGTAATAAGGTGCTCGCGAATGCGGTAGTCCACGCCTTTGTAGTGGCCGCAGAGTATCATTATGTTTTTAGCCAGCGACAGGGTGTTGGCCATGGGCTGGTCCAGAATGTCGCCGTCGGGCGAGGTGAAAATCACCTCGTCGTAGTGCCGCTGCGACTGCAGCTCCTGCATGCACCGCCACACGGGCTCAATCTGCATCACCATGCCGGCATTGCCGCTGAAGGGGTAGTCGTCCACCTTGCGGTGCTTGCGCAGCGACCAGTCGCGCAGGTTGTGCACGTGAATCTCCACCAGGCCCTTGTCCTGCGCACGCTGCAATATGGAGCAGTGCAGCGGCGAGTCGAGTGCCTCGGGCATCACGCTTAGTATGTCTATTCTCATCTTGTCGTTGTTGTCTTCTGCCATAGCTTTTGTGAAAAAATGCTTGTGGTTGTGTGAGTTAGAGTTATGCAAAGTTGGCCGCGCTTGGCCACACGGGCGGCATGCGGCGGCCTTTTTTCGTCGGACGCCAGTGTGCCTCACTCCTGAATCCAGAGCGACAGCACCTTGCGCCTTATGGCCATCACGTTGCCGGCGGTGATGCACACCATTATGGCCACTGCTGCTGCCAGCGACTGCCACAGCGGCCCGCCCTGTGTGCCGAATGCCCGCAGCGTGAGCATGTAGTAGTAGCGCGCGGCCAGCATCAGCGCCACAGAGGCCGCCAGCACGGTGCCGTTGATGGCCACCACAAGGCGTATGTAGGTGCGCGACACCTGTGCGGGCGAGTAGCCCAGCATCAGCAGGTTTTGCAGCTTGCGCGTGTTCTTTTGCAGCAGCAGGTAGATGCTGAGCATGAGCACGAAGAACGACAGCAGGCTTATGATGACTCCCACCACGCCCACTATACTGATTATCAGTGTGAGGAAGTAGTATGCCTTGCTCGAGCTCATCTTGTCGCCAGCCACATCGTAGTGGTGCGCATCCATGTAGTCCTTAATCTTCACATCGCCCGGACGGTTCACCTCCACGATAAGGCGCAGCGGGTGCTGGTGTCCGCCCTGGCCATAGCGGTCGTTGCTCCAGCGCATGAACTCTTCGGGCACTATGATGGTGTTGAGGCGGTTGCTGAATCCCACTATGCGGCCGGGCAGCACCTCGTTGCGGCCGTTGCCGGTGAACGTGAAGCTAAGCGGAATTATTCCCGCCTGACTCTCGCTTATTTTAGGCATTCCCTGGGCAGCTGCAAAGCCGAAGTTGTACATCGACAGGTAGTCGCGGCTCACTATCACGGGCACTTCGGGACGCTGCGGGTCGAAGTCCCACTCGCCGGGGTCGGCGTCGATGAAGTCGCTCGGAATCGACTCGAAGAAGAACTGCGTGCGCATGGCCTTGCCGTTGGTCGCGCCAATGGTGGCAAAGGTGCTGTATTCGCTGCTCACAAAGCGGCCCACCTTGCGGCACCACGGCTGGCGCTCGATGTCGGCGATGTCGGTGTCGGAAAATTCGCTGCTGTTGCCCAGCATGGCGCCAGCGCTGCTCACCGAGCGCGTGATTATCAGGTAGTCCTTGCGGATGAAACTCTCTTGGTCGTTAAACACGGGCAGCACGTCCTGGTAGAATTGCACTGCCAGCGTCACAATGGTCAGTCCCACCAGGTTGGCCAGGGCAAACCCTAAAAGCTGCGATGTGCTAATGTGCTTGCGCAGCAGTTTCCACATCAGTCCCTTCATAGCTTATACTCCTTATCCACTTTAATCATCACGTTGTTGCCCACCGAGGTCGATATCACCCCGGCGCCCTGGCTGCGGGCCTCGTCGGTCACCATCTGCGCCACAATGCGGTTGTTGGCGGCATCGAGGTGGCTCACCGGCTCGTCGAGCAGAATGAAGTCGCACGGCTGGCACAGGGTGCGTATTATGGCCACGCGCTGCTGCTGGCCTATCGAAAGCCTCGCCACGGGGCTGTCGACCTTGTCGGGTATGCCCAGCTGCTCAAAGTAGCCCTCTATCTGCTTGCGGGTCTTGAAGCCTGTAAGGCGGTTTTTCAGTTCCACGTTCTCAATGGCGGTGAGCTCTGGGAACAGTCGCAGCTCCTGCGGCAGGTAGGCTATGTGCCGGCAGCGCACGTCGCACCACTCATCGATGCTCAGCTGGCGCACGTCGCGGCCGTCGAAGGCTATTGTGCCCGAATAGTCGGTGCGGTAGCCATACACATAGCTGCACATCGACGACTTGCCGGTGCCGCTCTCGGCCGATATCAAATACATCTTGCCGCGCTCAAATGCCACCTGCCTGAGCCACACCTGCGAGTTGTCTTCCTCGCGGCCGGCAAACACGGCGGGCAGCGTGTTGTTTAACTCAATTCTTTGCATTGCAGTGATAAAGTCTGTTTCAAATAGCAAAAATAGTGATTTGCGGCCAACGCAGCCCCATGTTTAACCAAATTTATATGCCACGCGCGCGCCGGGCCGTTAGTCGCTGCACATGCGGTTGGCGTCGGTGGGCTCGCCCTTGTAGGGCTCGATGTGTATGCTCGTTATCACGTTGCCTATGCGCTGCTCCAGCCGCTGCTCCACCAGCGAGGCAATCTTGTGGGCCTCGGTGACGGTGAGTCCGGGGTCTACCTTGATGTGCACGTCTATCACATGGGCGTTGCCGTTGTGGCGGGTGCGCAGGTGGTGGTAGGCCTTCACCTGGCCGATGCCGCCTATCACATTGGCTATGCGCTCGTTCTCCTCGGCGGGCAGTGTGACCTCGAGCAGCTCTTTCACGGCTGGCACGGCAAGTTTCACGGCCACTATGAGTATGAATACGCTCACGGCCAGCTCGGCCAGCGGGTCGAGCACGCGCCACTGCGCGCCCAGAAATATGGCGCCCGATATGCCCACAAGCGTGGCGATGCTCGACAGGGCATCGCTGCGGTGATGCCAGGCGTTGGCTATGACGGCCGTGCTGCCTATGCGCTTGCCCACGCGGTTGGTGTACTGGAACAGCAGCTCCTTGGCCACAATCGAGATTGCCGCCATCGCCAGGGCCAGGTATCCGGGCTTGTCGAGCATCTGCCCCTGGCAGGCTGCTATCACGCTTTTGGCGCCGCTCCAGGCCAGGCCCACGCCCACCACGGCAAGCGCCTCGGCTATGAGAAATGTGGCGAAAGTCTCAAACTTGCCATGGCCGTAGCGGTATTCCTTGTCGACGCCGCGGGCCGAGACGCCCACAAACACTATCACCACTATGTCGGTGAGGAAATCGCTCAGCGAGTGCACGCCGTCGGCTATCATAGCACCGGAGTTGCCCAGCACGCCGGCAGCCACTTTCAGGGCCGACAGCAGTCCGTTGACGGCAAATCCCGTCAGCGTGCAGCGCTTGGCCGTGGCGGCACGCTGCTCCAAATCCATGTCAACGTTAGTTCGTGTCATAATTGATGCAAATTTAGCAAATAAATTTGGCGGAGTGGTGCAGTGTTGGCACTATTGCCGCGTTTAGTTGGTGAAAAGGCCCGAAGAGAGGGTCTTTCATCCGAGAAAAAGTTTTCATCGTTTCAACGAAATTCATTGAGTATATGAATGGGATTATTTAGACTGGCCTTGAACCGAACCTGCTGGAAAACAACGGTTTTTTTTACCAACCAGCAAAAGCACCGCATGCCCCGCATTCATTTGGAGGCAGCGGTGCTTTTTTCATTGCCTGCGGCTGCGCCAATGTGGCGCGCGCTATTCGTCCCACGGGTAGCGGCGGCGCGGATTGCGCGGAAACCACCCCTTGTGCACGCGCTCTTGCTGCTCGCGCACTTCAATTATGCTCCAGAAGCATGAAAAGGCTGTCACGCCCAGCAAACTCGACACCAGCACCGAATGCACCAGCGCCGAGGCGGCCAAAAATGCCACGCCGGCCACCAGAAACGCCTTCCAGCACCCCACGCCAAAGTGGTATTCGCCTTTCACCACAAGTGGGTGGAAAAGCCCTATTATCAAGAATGTGCACAGCCCTATGGTGAGGCCCAGCAGATTGTTGCTTTCAAGAAAATCGATCATATACGTTCCTTTTTTTGTGCAAAAAATCGTTAGGCTGCAAAGGTAGTGCAAAGTTGCCACTCACGCAACACAGAAGCCAGTAGGCTCTGGCCGCAAAGCAATGCTGCGGCCAGAGCCTACTCTGTGCTGTTTTTTTATTTTAGAAAAAATATGGTTTAGAAGGCCACTTTGTAGCCGCGGCCTTCGATGCTCACCACATATATGCCTTTCGCGTTTACGCTAAACTCGTTGCGGCCTTCGCTCAGGGTGAGCGGGCGGCTCATGCCGTTGAGGCTCACAAGCTGGGCCGTGCCGGCCTTGGCTGCGTCGATCACCAGGGTGCTGCCGGCCGTGTGCACTGTGTAGCCGCCATCGTTGAGGTCGGCCACCACGTCGTCAACGCCCAGCGTTTGGCGCTGGTAATTTTCCATGTCGAGGTTGAATGCGGCAGGGCGGTTGAGCGTCTTGATGTATTCTGTGCCAAACGAGTCGGTCACCTTCACCGTCACGGGCTTGTCGCTGGTGGCGCACTTGGCCTTGAACATGTGCGGGTTCTTGCCTGTGGCAAAGTCGCTGGTGTAGCTCTTGTTATTCTTGAATCGCGGCACGTCGTAGCAAATCACGTGATAGGGGTCTTCGCACGTCACGCGCTTGTAGCTGAGTTGCTTGCCGTCTTCTATAAACTCGATTTTCCAGTCGCTGTCGTAGGCATACACATTGGCCAGCACCACATTGTCCTCATAGCTCTTGTAGTCCTGGCGCGAAGTGTTGGCGGCGAGCATGGCGCGCACATCGGCGTTTTCCTGATAGTAGGCGCGCACCTTGTTCATGTCGTAGAGGCGCATCTGTGTGCCCACGTTGTCGGTGCTCGACATGTATTTCCACTTGAAGTCTTTGCCGTCAATCTGCCACAGCGAGTAGCCGCCGGGCGAGCCGTCGGTGCACACGTCGCGGTTGGTGAGCTTGCCGGTCCACCACCACGATGCGCACACTGCCGCAATGTTGTGCTCCACAATGTTGGGATATGCGGCTGGGCGTGCCACCTGGTTGTAGTGGGTGTGGCCGCTCAGAAAGTGCACGGTCTTGTAGTCGGCCAGCAGGTCGCTGAGCTTTTTGGTGTGCTGCAGCTGCAGGTTTTGCACCGTGCCGTAGTTGCTGGTGTTGAGTTTCCACGACGGAATGTGGAAGCTCACCACCACGGGGGTGTTCTTGTCCACCATGGCCAGATCCTTCTTGAGCCAGTCGAACTGCTCAGAGGTGATCTCGGCCAGGTAGTTGCGTTCGCCCACCACGCCGTTGGGGTAGGAGGCGCCTGCCTTCTTGGTGTTCAGGTAGTAAATGTCGTCGAGCACCACAAAGTGCACCTGGCCCAGGTTGTAGCTGTAGTAGTTGGGGCTCACTATGCTGCGCCACGGCTTGGCGGCGTCGAAGTCGGTGGTGGTGCTTGCCGCCACGCTGGCGTCATTGTCGTGGTTGCCTATCACGGGAAACATGATAAACGGGTAGCCGGCCTCCTTCATGGTGGCCATGAAGTTGTTCAGGTTGTAATTTTTTTGTACCCAATAAAGGTCCCATGTGAGGTCGCCCAATATGGTTGAGTACACTGGGCCCTGTGCCGACTCCTTCAGCTCCTTCATGCGCTTCATAAAGCGCGACTTGAATTGTGCGTCGTCGTTGGTGCGGTTGGCCAGGTGGTAGTCGGCGCTCACCACAAAGGTGAATTTGTTGTTGTCCACCTTTTTCAGCGTGAAGTCGTGAGTCTCTTTCACGCTCTCGCTGGTGCTGGTCAGCGGTGCCCAGAATTCTGGCTTGAATCCGTCGGCCACCGTAGGCTCGTAGCCGCCCGGCAGGGTGTAGAACACATATCCGTTTTTCTTTGCTGAGGTGAAGCTGTAGGCGCCGTTGGCGTCGGTCTTGGTCACCACATAGCCGTCGCTCACGGCCACTCCGGCCACTCCCTTGCCGTCGCAAGTGATGTGGCCGCTCACATTCTGCGCGGCGGCGGTGATGCCGAGGCTGCCGAGCGCGAGCAGTAAAGCGATTTTGTTGAAATACTTCATTCGCAGTCTTTTGTTATAGTGGTTTGGTCTTATAGTTTCGTTTGTAGGACAAAATTAGTCTTAATTTTCCGAAAAAATCTCTTTGCAGACCGAAAAATGCGAAAAAATGGGGACGTTGGTGAAAAAAGTGGCCTCGTTTTGTTTGAATTATAAAAAAAACATCTTACCTTTGCAATCGCAAATCGGCAACTGGTGTGTTAGTTCAGCTGGTTAGAATACATGCCTGTCACGCATGGGGTCACGGGTTCGAGTCCCGTACACACCGCCAGTCAAAGCCCTGCGAGCAATGCTCGCGGGGCTTTTTTAATTTTTTTCTCGCGTGCGCGTTCAGATTATTGCATAAAAAATGTTATTTTTGTGCTTGCAATGGTCCGTGGCACCGATTGGCTGCCGGCGGCAGTGGCGATTTTGATGTTTTTTTTTGACTCAGTTACTTAAGTATGAAGATATTCATCACCAGTACTATAAAGGAAATCGATGAGGCAACCATAAGTGCCGAAAATATATCCACGCTCGACCTTATGGAGCGTGCCGCCCAGGAGGTGAGCTGCGAAATAGTGTCGCGCTGGCGGCAGTCGCAGCGCATAGTGGTGTTTGCCGGCCCAGGCAACAACGGCGGCGACGCCCTGGCTGTGTCGCGCCTGCTGTATGAGCAGGGCTACCGCCCCGAGGTGTATCTGTTCAACACCAAGGCGTCGCACTTGAGTGCGGCGTGCGCCACCAACCGCGACCGTCTGGTGGCACTTGGCGGCGTTGACTTCACCGAGGTGGTGCGCGACCTCAACCTGCCCAAACTCGGGCCGGGCGATGTGGTGCTCGACGGCTTGTTTGGCAGCGGCCTGCGCAGTCCGCTCAAGGGCGGCTACACGGCGCTGGTGCAGTACATCAACGACAGCAATGCATGTGTGGTGTCGATCGATGTGCCATCAGGCTTGTTTGGCGAGTGGAATGTGGGATCCGACCGGCGCAACATAGTGCGGGCCGACCTCACTTTGGCACTTCAGTTCCGGCGCCTGTCGTTCTTCTTTAAGGAAAACGCTGAGTTTGTGGGCGAGGTCAAGGTGCTCGACCTCGACATGGACGCCAACGCCATAGCCGAAAAGCCCGCCGACTACTACCTGATTGAGCGCAGCGATGTGCACGAGGTGCTGAAGCCGCTCAACCCCTACATCAACAAGTATGACAACGGCACAGTGCTGCTGGTGGCCGGCAGCTATGGCATGATGGGCGCGGCGGTGCTTGCCGCCCGCGGAGCCATGCGTGCGGGAGCGGGCCTGGTCACCGTGCATGCCCCGCGCATAGGCTGCGTGCCTCTTCAGACGGCGGCCCCCGAGGCTTTGTTTGAGGCCGATGCCAGCGAGTATTTCACTTCGCAAATCGACCTTCACCACAAATTCTCGGTGGTGGCCCTCGGCCCGGGCATGAGCACCAGCCCAGAGACGGTCGACGCCGTCGACTCATTTCTCAAGACCTACCGCCAGCCGTGCGTGCTCGACGCCGACGCCCTGCGGTGCATCTACAAGCGTCCCGTGCTGTTGCGCAGCATTCCCAAGGGATCGGTGCTCACGCCCCACGCCGCCGAGTTCGACGCCCTGTTTGGCCGCCACGACACCGACGAGGAGCGCCTGAAAAAGGCCGTCGAGGTGTCGAAACTCTACGAGGTGACTATAGTGCTCAAAGGCAAGTATTCAATGACGGTGCGCCCCGATGGCAAAGTGTATATCAACAGCAGCGGCAATCCGGGCATGGCCACCGCCGGAAGCGGCGACGTGCTCACCGGCGTGATAGCGGCCTTTATGGCGCAGGGCTATCCCACCGACTGGAGCGTGGTGCTGGGCGTGTATGTGCACGGCCTTGCGGGCGACTTGGCTGCCCGCAAGCATGGCCAGCATGGCCTCTTGGCTGGCGACATCGCCGAGGCTGTGGGCCCGGCCATTGCCGAAATCTTGCAGCAAAACAAGCGCTGAGCGCCTGCGCCCGCTATTTGATTTGAAAAGTAACACTCACATAACTATATCGATTATGAACACGATCAATAAAGTCGCAATATCGGCCGCCGCCGCTCTCATGGCCTTCACCGCCGCGGCGCAGCGCACACAAAAGTTCACTGCCGACCGCAACAATGAGTATGGCCTCACCTACAAGCTGCCCACCACCCGGGTGCGCATACTCGCCACCGCCATCAAGACAGTGCGCAAGGCAGGCCCCTACTGGCAATATGCCAAGAAATACCTCGGCACGTCGGATGTGATAACCGCCGACTCGCAGACGTGGGAGCTGACTGGCGCGTCGATGACCACCTATGGCGTGCCCGACGACTCGCAGCAGTTCCTGATGCAGTTCAAGGGAGGCCAGGCTCCGTTTATAATGAAGACCGCCGACGACTTGCTGCTGTCCATTAACAGCGAGAACACCGTGCCGCTCGAGCCGTCGCTCAGTGCCACGGTGGGCCGTGAGACGGTGCTCGACGACAACAACTACCTCAGCTCGCTCTCGGGCGACATCCTGGCCAGCGAGTCGCTGTCGAAGCGTGCCGAACTGGCTGCGCAGCAAATCTACAAAATCAGGCAGAGCCGCTCCGACTATGCAACGGGTGAGGCCGACACCATGCCCGACGGCGCTGCTCTGAAACTCATAATGCAGCAGCTCGACGAGCAGGAGGCCGCGCTCACGGCCATGTTTGTGGGCACCACCTCAACGTCCACCGCCAGCCAGGCGTTTGAGTTCAATCCAGGCACCGAAGATGTGGACAATGCCGTGGCTTTCCGCGTGAGCGATGAAAACGGCCTTGTGGACAAGACCGACCTGAGCGGTGAGCCGGTGTACATCACCATGCGCGTCACCGAGCGCGGCAAGCTCCCCGTCAACGAAAAGGGTGAGGCCAAGAAGCTACCCAAAGACGCTGTTGTCTACCGCATCCCCGGCAAGGCGCAGTTCTCGCTGTCGTACAAGGGCAAGACGGTGGCCAAGTCGTCGTTCGACCTGGCTCAGCTGGGCATTGACTTCGGCCTCGATCCCGACCTGTTCAGCAACAAAAAGCAGCAGAGCTACATCAAGTTGTCGCCCGCCACGGGCGCAGTGGTTGAACTCGGCAACGCGGCCCGCTGAGCCAGCCAAAATATATAAAACGAGCCGCCCGGCGCACTTCACAATGGTGAGCGCCGGGCGGCTTTGCTGTGTGTTGGTTTGCTACTTGATGCACTTGGCTGCAGTGCGGGTGCCGTCGGTGTAGGTGGTCACCACCACGTTCACACCGCTTTGCGGCTCTGCAAGGCGTGCACCGCCTGCGTTGTAATATTCCACGCTCTTCACCTGCTTGCCGGCGGCGATGGTTTCAACTGCCGTTGGGGTCACCAGCTCCACATTGCCCAGCACGGCAAGGCTGTTGGCGTCAAACTTCACGGCGCGCAGCGCATAGCTGTTGCCGGCGGCGAAGGCGATGCCACCCTTGTAGTAGAGCGATGTGTTGGCAGCGGCGCCGTCGAGCTTGTCGGTGCCGCCGTTGCTGGTGTATGCGGCTTTGCTCACGTCCATCACTTCGTGCAGCTCGGCTTCGGCCAGGGCCTTGTCGGCGTTGTCGTAGGTCTTGATGCCGGCGTCGCCAGTGGTGCCGTCGGCATTGAGTCCGGTGGCGTGCAGCGTCTTGTCGGCAGCAATCCAGCCTGTGATACTCGAAATCACGCTGCCATGGTCCACACCGGCTGCCGCCGAGTCGAGCTCAATTCGTGCCCACACATCGTTGTGTGCATAAAGGGCGTTTTTGCCTTCGGCCTCCACTGCTGCACCCACCACCGATGGCGTGGTGCATTGATACTTGTAGACAAATTCGTCGCTTGCGGCCAGCCCCTTGCCAAAGATTTCGCCCATCGATGCCGAGTAGGCCACCAGGTTGTGAATGCTCTTCCAGCCTTCGGCGCTGTGGTAAGCCTGCTCGCTGCCCAGCGGCACGCGCACTGCGGTGAGCAGGGTGTCGATGCCCAGCATGTTCTTTTTGTAGGTCACGGTCACGGGCTTGGCCGACTCGAATGTGAGGTTCATCAGGCTCTTGCAGCCGTTAAACGGACTGCTGCCAAAGGTGGTTACTGAGGCCGGAACCACCACATTGTTGAGAGCCGAGCAGTTGCTGAACATGTTGTCGCTCAGCTTGGTCATCTTGCCCGACAGCACCACTTGCGTGAGTTTCTTTTTGATGAGGAACACATAGTTGCCCACGGTGGTCACGTTGGGGCTGAACACCACTTTCTCAATGTTGGCCACATTCTGGAATGTGCGCATGCCCACTTCGGTCACTGTGGATGGCATGGTGTATTCGGCATCGGCCTTGCCGGCCGGGTAGGATATGAGTTTCGCCTGCGCCTTGTCATACACCACGCCTGCAGCCGAACTCAGTTTGGCGTTGTCGGCGCTGACGTTCACCGCCTCCAGCTTGTAGCACTGCGCGGCGGCCTGCGGGTCGTAGCTTGCCACGCCTTTGCCCAGATTGATGGTGACTAATTCGGTGCAGCCCTGCCACATGTTGGCTCCCATGGCCGACGTCACGCCGTCGGGCACGGTGAATGTGGCCACCGCCTTGCAGTTTTTGAAGCACGTGGCGCCTATGCTGGTCAGTGACTGCGGGAGGGTGATGGCGGCTGCCTGCTCGCAGTTGGCAAAGCACGATATGCCTATGCTCGTTATGCCCTCGGCCAGCGGCAGCTTGGTGAGAGCCTTGCAGCCTTCAAAGGTGTGCGCGCCATATTCGGTCACAGTCTTTGGCACGCTCACGCCCAGCAGTTTCGACAGGCCATAGAAGGCATAGTCGCCCAGGCGTGTCACTGTGTACTCGGTGTTGTCGGTGGGGTCGACAATGGTCTGCGGCACCGTGAAGCGGTCGGCGTCGTTGATGTAGGTCGATGAACTGTAGCTGCCATACTGTGGCTTGCCTTTGTAGTGCTCGAGCGACACTGTGTTGCCAGCGTCACCCTTTGTGAGCACTTTAAACTTCATTGGAATACCATCGGTGGTCTTGAAAGTGCCATTCACATCGGTGGCGGCGGCGCTTAGGCCAATAGTCGCAGCCATTGCCGCAAGCATTAATTTGTAGTAGTTCTTCATATTATTTTGGGAGTTTTATGGTGATAAATGCTTATAGTTTTCATTTGTAGCGCTGCAAATGTAATAAAAAAGCATAAAAATGCTGCTTTGTGGCAGCGTTTTTTTAGTTTAAGGCTGATTTTTGCTGAAATTGGTGGGGCTTTTAGGCTGCGGCCTTGCTAATCGCACTTTTTGCCGTCGAGCATGGTGAGCCTCACCAGCTCAATCCTTGCCGAGGTCTTCTTTAGCACCGTCAGACGCATGCCGTCGATGTCGGCTGTGTCGCCCTCGTTGGGTATCTCTTCGAGGCGGTTGAGCAGAAATCCGGCGATGGTCTGGTAGTCGTCGCTCTCGGGAATGTTGAGGTGGTAGGTGTCGTTGATGTCCTCAATCTCCATGCGGCCCGAGAATTCATATGTGTTGTCGTCGATTTTGCGCGACACCAGCCGTGGGCGGTCGTGCTCGTCCTCTATCTCGCCGAATATTTCTTCCACCAGGTCTTCGAGTGTCACCATGCCGGCCGTGCCGCCAAACTCGTCAACCACAATCGCCATGCTTTTCTTTTCTTTCAGCAGGTTTTGCATCATTTTTTTTGCAAGCATGGTCTCGGGGGCGAATATCACGGGCTTTATGCGGTCTTTCCAGTTCACTTCGGGCACAAACATCTCGCTCACCTGAATGAATCCGAGCACATTGTCCACATCGTCGTGATAGACCACTATTTTCGACAAGCCGCTGCGGGTGAACAGCCGGCTCAGTTCCTCGCGCGAGGTGTCGGCAATGTCCACGCCCACAATCTCGTTGCGAGGCACCATGCAGTCGCGCAGGTGGGTGTCGCTGAAGTCAAGGGCGTTTTCAAATATCTTCACCTCCTGCTCCACATCCTTATTCTCGTCTTCGCGCTTGTCGATGTTCTCCTGCAGGTAGGCGTCGAGCTCATCCACCGAAATCAGTCCCATGCTGCTGGTGTCGGCCTTTATGCCCACCAGGCGCATCAGCGCGGCCGACAGCAGCGAGGTGAACTTCGACACAGGCCACAGCAGTGTGTAGATGAGCAGCATCAGCGGCGAGCATGCCCGCAGCGACTGGTTGGGGTTGATGCGAAACATGGTCTTGGGCAGAAACTCGCCGGCAAACAGCACAATCACCGTTGATATAAGCGTCTGCGTCAGCAGCAGCACGGCCTCGTTTTGGCCGAAGGCGGCTTCGAGCATGGGCTGGCACAGCTGCGCTATGGCCATGCCATAGACCACATTGGCAATGTTGTTGCCAACAAGCAGGGTCGATATCAGTGTGTCTTTGTGGGCATAGAACATGTCGATTATGCGGTTAATCAGGCCGCTCTTTTTCACATCGATTTCCACCCTCACCTTGTTGCTCGACACAAAGGCGATTTCCATTCCCGAGAAGAAGCCCGAGAACAGCAGCGACACGATGGCCGTGACGAGGGGATACACTAAATCGTTGTTCATATATATATGAATGCAAATGCTGATGACACTGCAAATTTACAACATTATGCATTCATAGCCAAAAAAAAGCCCGCGCGCCACTGCCATAAAACAGCAGTGGCGCGCGGGTGTTGCCGTGTTGTTTGTGGATGGGGTCACATTCCACCGGGCATCTTTGTCTGGTCGACGGGGAATATGGCCTTCACCTTGTGCACCTTGTAGGTGGTGAGCTTCTCGTTCGACTCATATCCATAGCCCTCTATCACGCGGTCGAGCTTCTCAATGTGGATGAATGCGTCGGAATACAGGCGGTGTCCGCCCTGGTCCCAATACATCTGGTCGGTGAGGATGAGGTCTTTGGCCACGTTGGTGATGCGCACATTGCCGTTAAGGCTCCACAGGCGCGCCTTCTCGTCGAAGTATGCCGAGTCGCAGCGCACCGAGGTCACTGTCTTGAAAGCGGCGTCAAGCTCCTCGGCTATCACGCCTTGCGGAAATATCCAGTGGGGCTTTTTCGACTCTTCAAACATGAGCCACTGCTTGGTGGTGATGCGGTAGCGCGTGCGCCCCGAGTCGCTTATCACCGTCTGCACGTTGGTCGAGCTCATGGTGGGCACCTTGTCGGGGTCGCTGGCGCGGCTTGCGGTGCTTGCCAGCTCGTCGCGGCACGAGGTGGCGGCCGCCAGTGCCGTCAGTGCCAGTGCTATGTGCATCAGTGCCTTCATCATTGCTCGCTTGGCCGTGTGTCCCGGGGGGTTAGCGTATCTTGTTTTTCCAGAACCACATCTCGTTGAACGTCACGCTCAGCGTGATGTTGAAGTAGTCCTCCTTTATAAGTTCTTTTGGGGTGGTGAAGCGGTGCTTCCACTCAAAGCCCAGGTTCACCAGCGTCTTGCTGCCGGGCGCGGGCATTGTGAGGCCGAACCCTGCGCCGTAGTCGCGCACGTTGTTGCCGCCAATGTTCATGTAGTCGTGGTTGTAGTGCCCGCCCACGCGATATGTGACGCGCTTCAGGTAGCTGCCCCTCGAGTTGGGGGTGTACTGCAGGCCGGCAGCCACTTTCCAGCGGTTGTCAAACTTCATGCTGCTGCTTTCAAAGCCCTCAAGCGGAGTGTATTTCGCCTTGCCCCAGTCCTGGTAGGTGAAGTCGACTTCGGCCATGAAGCGGTCAAGGTGCGAATAGCTCAGGCCCACACCGAATGTGTTGGGCTTCTGATATTTGCCTGTGAGGCCTGTGTAGCCTATCGAGTCTACCTTGGTGTCCTGGCTGGCGTCGTAGCTCAATCCCCACGTGTGTCCGTGCAGCGAGCGCTTGGGCGAATAGGTGAAGCCCAGCACCAGGCGGTCTTTGCGGTTCAGGTTCATGCGGTATTGCAAGCCCAGGTTCACGTTCCAGTCGCGCACTTCCATCACGCGCTCAAACAGGGTGGTGCTGGTGGAGTACACATAGGTGTCGTTGACTATGGTGCCAAACATGTAGCTGAAGTTGGCGCCGGCCGACAGGCCGTTCAGCGGCTCCCAGCCCACGCCG
This sequence comes from uncultured Prevotellaceae bacterium, assembly GCA_937896015.1. Lineage (GTDB taxonomy): Bacteria > Bacteroidota > Bacteroidia > Bacteroidales > Muribaculaceae > Sodaliphilus. Next base: position 18,034 of record CALBLR010000501.1, read on the forward strand.
GCATACAGCTCGCTGATGCCGCCGTTGCCGCTGCGCGTCTCTGTGCCGTTGTTCTCAAGCGTGTTGCCAAACGAGTAGCCCACGCTGGAGAACGGCACCACGCCAAACGAGCCGCCCACTCTCTTGGCCAGCTTGAATTCGGCTGCTATGTAGTCCAGACCGCCGCCAAAGCTGTGGCCGCTCTTGCCGTTTTCCTTCGACCACAGGTTGGTGAGGTCGATGCCTATGTCCCACAGAAAGGTGAGCGAGTCGACGCTGGCATACGAGGCCGGGTTCATCACATTGATTTGCCTGCCGTGCTGCATGGCATAGCCCACGCCGCCCATCGAGCGCTGCAGGCCCGTGGCGTTTTCGCTGAGCAGGCCGTAGCCTATTTTCGAATAAGGGCTGGCGGAGTTTTGCGCGCCTGCCTGGCCGAGTCCTGCAGCAAGCAGGAGGCCGATGAGTATGAGTCTATATTTTTTCATTATATAACAGTATTCTGTTTAATCCTTTGGCCAGCATGTCGGGGTCGCTCACCACCTTATGGGCCAGCATGCCGCGCACTATGGCGGCGTCGCCGCCGGTGAGGAATGTGGTGATGCCGGGCATCTCGGCCTGCAGGCTGCCTATGGTGCCGTCGATTTCATAAGCCAGACCGCGCACGGCGCCGCTGCGCAGCGCGGTGGCGGTGTCGTAGCCCACCAGAGGCATGTCGCCCTCTTTGTCGGCAAGCGGCAGCAGTGTGGTGAGCATGTTGAGCGAGCGCAGCCGCATGGTGATGCCCGGCGATATGTTGCCGCCCATGAAGCAGCCCTGCGCGTCCACCACGTCGAGTGTGGTGGCGGTGCCCACGTCCACTATCAGCGATGCCGCGCCGGGATTCACGCTCCACGCCTGCACGGCGGTGGCTATGCGGTCGCAACCCAGCGTGTTGGCCGACCGGTAGCGCAGCTTTAAGGGCAGTGGGGTGGAACTGCTGAGCTTCACCAGGGGCACTCGCGAGGCCAGGAAATTCTCGGCCTCGGCATTGTCGCCCACCACGCTGCTCACAATCGCCGCGCCAATGTCATACCGGGCAAAGAAGCTTCGCAGCATCTCGGCGTCGAACTGCTTGTAGCGCTCCGTGCCCACAAACTTGTCGCCGTCAAACAGCGACAGCTTGGTCGACGAATTGCCACTGTCGATAGTGAGATTTAATTTCATTTAGCCACAAAATTACTAAATACTAATAAATTAATGCGCCTTTTGCACAATTTTTACCAATCGTTTCACTTTTTATAGCACATGGCCGCAAATGGCCACTTGGCGGCCGTTGACAGACGCCTGCAGCAAAAAGCGGTGCAAATTTAATCAACTTTTTGCAATTCAGCGCCAGCACGGCCCACTACTTGGCCAAAAATCGCTATATTTGCTCATCAACGCTTACAAAAAAACTATCATTTGAAATGGAAAACAACGATAAACTGAAAATTGTGGTGCTCGACGGCTATGCCGGCAACCCGGGCGACCTGTCGTGGGCGGGGCTTGAGGCCCTGGCCGGTGAGTGCCGCGTGTATGACCGCACCGCACCCGCCCAACTGCTTGACCGCGCCGCCGGGGCGCAGGTGCTGCTCACCAATAAGACCGTTATCGACCGCCGCGCCATCGAGGCGCTGCCGCAACTGCGCTATGTGGGCGTGATTGCCACCGGCTTCAACATTGTCGACACCAAGGCCGCGCGCGAGCACGGGGTGGTGGTGACCAATGTGCCCAGCTACAGCACGGCGTCGGTGGCGCAGATGGTGTTTGCACACCTGCTCAACATCACCAACAGCGTGCAGCACTACACCGATGAGGCCCGCGCCGGCAAGTGGAGCAGCTGCGCCGACTTCAGCTACACCGACACCACCGTCACCGAACTCAGCGGCAAGGTGATGGCTGTGGTGGGCTTCGGCCACATAGGCAGCGCGGTGGCCCGCATAGCCCTGGCCATGGGCATGAGGGTGATGGCCGTCACCAGCAAGGAGCAGTCGGCTCTGCCGCAGGGGGTGGCCAAGGCATCGCTCGACGAGGCTTTCGCCCAGTGCGACGTGCTGTCGCTGCACTGTCCGCTCACCCCTGACACCCGCGGCCTTGTGTGCCGCGAGCGTCTGGCCACGATGAAGCCCACGGCCATTGTCATCAACACCTCGCGCGGTCCGGTGGTCAACGAGCAGGATTTGGCCGACGCGCTGAATGCCGGCACCATTGCCGCCGCAGGTGTGGATGTGCTGTCGCAGGAACCGCCCGAGCCGGGCAACCCGCTGCTGAGTGCGCGCAACTGCCACTTCACCCCCCACATTGCGTGGGCAAGCCACGAGGCACGCGAGCGGCTGATGCGCATTGTGGTGAGCAATGTGGCCGCCTTTGCGGCCGGCCGCCCCGTGAATGTGGTAAATTGATACAAACCCCAAACGATTAAGCTATATGGACTTACTGCTGCCTAAGAAATCAAACGGGCGCGAGGCCGATGTGCTGCAAGATGCGCGCCAGGTGACCATAATCGGCGCCAACGGTTCGGGCAAGAGCCGCTTTTGCAGCCAACTTATTGACCAGTGCCCCGGCAAGGCCTACCGCCTGTCGGCACTGCGCGCCATCTACGGCACTGCGCTGCGCGACACTCTGCCGGGCTCCATCGACGAGCGTTTCAGCCGCATCAATGCACAAAACCCGCTGCTGAAGTGCGATGCGGCCACCGAGTTCGACCGCTTGACCTACCTCATGCTCTTTGATGAGTTTCTCGACCTGATGGCGTGCAAAACGCGGCGCCTGATGGGAGAGGACACCGATTTCCCAAAGACCAAGCTCGACGCCACCGTGAGGCGCTGGCAGGAGGTGTTCCCAAAAAACCGCGTGCTGCGCGAAAACGGCAAACTGCTGTTCTCCACCCAGGGGCATGCCGATCGCTACTCGTCGCTGCGCCTCAGCGACGGCGAGAAGGCCGTGCTCTACTACATCGGCGCCGTGCTCTATGCCATGCCCGGCGCGGTGATTTTTGTCGACGACCCCGAGACGTTTCTGCACCCCTCGCTCATGGGCACGCTGTGGAATGTGATTGAGCAGATGCGCCCCGACTGCACGTTTGTCTACAGCACCCACGACCTGTCGTTTGCGTCGTCGCGCGTGGAAAACCGCTGCGTGTGGGTCAAGGATTTCGATCCCGAGAAAGTGGAGTGGGACTACGACGTGCTCAAGCCTGGCGAGGACTACAGCGACGCCATGACCATTGAGCTGCTGGGCAGCCGCAAGCCCATCTTGTTTATCGAGGGTGATGCCACCCACAGCATCGACTCGCGCCTGTATCCGCTCATATTCACCGACTACACCGTGCGCCCGCTGGGCAGTTGCAACAAGGTGATAGAGGCTGTGCGCACATTCAACGACCTCAAGCGCCTGCACCACCTCGACAGCCGCGGGGTGGTTGACCGCGACCGCCGTGATGCCAAGGAGGTGGAGTATCTGCGCCAGAAGCGCATATTCGTGCCCGATGTGGCCGAGATTGAAAACATACTAATGCTCCCCGATGTGGTGAAGGCTGTGGCGCAGAGCCGCAGGCGCAACGGGCCGGCGGTGTTCAAAAAGGTGAAG
>CALBLR010000502.1 GCA_937896015.1 uncultured Prevotellaceae bacterium
GCCGAAACGCCTAAACACCTCGTCGATCATCGACAGCAGTTCGATTTCGTTAAACAGCGAGTCGCTGCCCACGATGTCGGCGTCGCACTGGTAAAATTCGCGGTAGCGGCCCTTTTGCGGACGGTCGGCACGCCACACAGGCTGAATTTGGTAGCGCTTAAACGGGAACTGAATGTCGCTGCGGTGCTGCACCACATAGCGCGCAAACGGCACTGTGAGGTCGTATCGCAATCCCTTTTCGCTGAGTTTGGGTATCAAGTGGATGTAGTCCTTCGACGCCAGAAGGTCGTCGGGAGCCTTTGCCAGATAGTCGCCGCTGTTTAGAATCTTAAACAGCAGTTTGTCGCCCTCCTCGCCATATTTGCCCATCAGTGTCGACAGGTTTTCCATCGCAGGTGTTTCTATCTGCTGAAATCCATAGAGCAGAAACACCTCTTTAATGGTGTTGAAAATATAATTCCTCTTCGCCATTTCAATGGGCGAAAAGTCTCTCGTTCCTTTTGGAATCGAAGGTTTTTGTGCCATTTCTGTCTTAATGTTTTTATAATGTGTGGCCACATGCCGCCACTAAGGTGGCATGATGCAGCCTGATTAGTATTATCGCAATTGCAAAGTTACAAAAAAAAGTGCAACCTTGGCACATCAGTCGCGCCGGTTGACAAACACCAGCAGATAGTAGACAAGCGTTGCCAGCGAGCCAAGAGCAGCCACCACGTAGGTGTAGGCTGCGGCACGCAGAGCGTCGCGGGCATACTCGGTGGTCTGACCCTGAGTCAGACCCGAGCGGTCGAGCCACGCAATGGCGCGCCTGCTTGCATCAATCTCCACGGGCAGCGTCACAAAACTGAAGAGCGTGGTCAAGGCAAACAGTGCTATGCCCACGCCCATAATGGCGGGCATGGTCTGTATCAGCAGTATGCCTGCCAGCAAAATCCACGACACCCACTGTGAGGCAAACGCCACCATGGGCACCAACGCCGAACGCAGCCTAAGCGGGCCGTAGCCCACCGCGTGCTGCACGGCGTGGCCACACTCGTGGGCAGCAACGGCGGCGGCCGCGACACTGTTGACGGCATACACCCCGTCGCTCAGGTTCACAGTCTTGTCCTGCGGATTGAAGTAGTCCGACAGCATGCCGCTTGTACTCTTCACCGCCACATCGCTTATGCCGTTGTCATAAAGCATCTTGGCCGCCACATCGCGGCCGCTCATGCCATGGCCGATGGGAATCTTGGAGTAGCGTTCAAACTTTCTTTTAAGCGAACTTTGCACCGCATAGCTTGCAATGGCTATTGCAATAAAAATAAAGTAGATCATAATTGTCAATTTATAGCGTTCTGTGAGCTACTATGTAGCAAATATAATGCCAAATGTGCGAGAAATCGTGCCGTTGGCTATGTTATTGTCGCAATTTACTCTAAATCCTGCAAAATATTTGCCAGCACAGCCACTTTGTGATAAATTCGCAAGTGATAAAAAACAAAACAAAATTCAAAACAACAGAGATTATGAAAAAGATTATTCTTCTCTTAGCCGCAACGGCCTCTATTGCAATGGTGTCGTGCGGCAATGCCGACAAGGCTGGCAGCGAGGCCGACTCTGCCGCCACCGATTCAACTGCTGCCGAGGCAGCCGTGGCCGACACCATCTCGGCCGAAGACTTCCAGTCGCAGCTCGATGAGCTTGTGGCTGCCAAGGACACCGCCGGCATCACCGCCCTGCTCAAAAAGAGCCAGGCCACCATCAGCAGCTATGCTGGCAACAGCGACGCCGTGAAGCAGTATGTGGAAAAGGTGCAGAAGGCCATCGACAAAAACGCCAAGGCCATCAATGTGATCTATCCCTCGTTCACCGAAATCGCAAAGAAAGCTGTGGCACTGCCAAGCGAAGTGGCAGAAACTGCCGAGAAAGCCGGCAAACAGCTCGTTGACAGCGCCAAGAGCGCAACCAAGCGCAAGGTGGAGAGCGACGTTAACGCCGCCAAGACGAAGACCGCCGAGGCAGTGAACGCTGCCGAAAACGAGGCCAAAAAGAAGGCCAACGAGAAAATAGAGAACGCTCAGAAAAGCCAACGACGCCGTCAACAAGGCGGCAAGCGACGTGGCTAAGAAACTGAAACTTAACTAACGGCGGCATCATATATAAAGCAAACACAAAGGGACTGCGGCTATTTTACGCAGCCCTTTTTTTATTGCGCCATTTTTAGCCTACAATCAAGGCCAAAGTTAAAATGGAATATGGCCTTGAGTGCATGTGGACTTGCGGGTTAAGTGATTTTGGCTTATATTTGTTTTGTGGTTGCTGCCTGCGATTGATGTGGACGGCTGAATACCAACACTTAAAGCATTTTGACAATAAAAAGATGAAACGAAATCACACACCCTTTCTGCAACAGGTGGCAAGCTACTATGGTGGCAAAAGCGGCCTGGCCGACTACTGCTTCGTGTTCCCAAACAGGCGCAGCAGCCAGTTTTTTGCAAAATACCTTGATGAGGCACAGGCTGAAGCAGCGGCACCGGTGATGCAGCCACATCTGACCACCATCAGCGACTTTGTGGCCGATGTGGCCGAAGAGGTTACCCCAAACTCGGTGGAGGCGCTGTTTTTGCTGCACAAGGCCTACACACAGCTTAGCGGCAATGCCGACTACCCTTTTGACAAGTTCGTGTATTGGGGTAGTGTGATATTGAGCGACTTCAACGATGTGGACATGTATCTGGTGAATCCAAAGGAGATTTTCACCAACATCAAGGAATACAAGGAAATTTCCACCGACTTCCTGCCACAGGAGCTTAAGGATGAGCTGAGGCAATATATCAACATTCCCGATTCGGGTGGCGACGACGATTCGTTTTGGCGGCAATATGAGGCCGACCCCACCGGCAACGACGGCGAGGTGAAGCGCAACTACCTGCGACTGTGGCAGCAACTGCTGCCGCTGTATGAGCGGTTTAACTCACTGCTGGCCAGCCAGCAACTGAGCTACACTGGCAAGACCTACCGCGACGCCGCGCTGCGGCTGGCTGGCGGAAACAATCCACTGCCTTACGACCGGTATGTGTTTGTGGGCTTCAACGTGCTCAGCAACTGCGAGCTGCTGATGTTCAACAGCCTAAAGAAGCAGGGACTTGCCGACTTCTTTTGGGACCACTCGTGGCCTGCAATGGGCAATAGCAGCAACTTGGCTACGAGGTTCATATCAAAATACATTAATGACTTTCATGAGCCGGCCGACTTCAAGGTCGATGCGGTGACCGATTGGCCGCAAATCGAGACAGTGGCAGTGCCGTCGAACTTCGGCCAGACCAAATATGCATTCAGCATTGTAGACCATCTTGTGGATGGAAAACTTACTGACCCGGACAACGCCATCAACACAGCCATTGTGCTGCCCGATGAAAACCTGTTTACACCGCTTGTGAACTCGATAAGCAGCAAGGTGAAGAGTGTGAATGTGACGCTGGGCTACCCGCTGCGCAATGCCGATGTGGTGTCGCTGATGCACACGGTGGCCAAGATGCACAAGCAGGCTTCGAAAGGCCCTGCCGGGTGGACGTTCTACCGCGACGACGTGCGCAATGTGCTGTCGCACCCCATTGTGAAGGCAGCTTTTGGTTCTGAAGTCATAGCTGTGAGCGAAGCGGTGGACAACAGTAACGAATTCCGCGTACCTGAGGCCACGTTCGCCGGAATGCCCAACTTGAAGCCTTTGTTCAGTACCATAAGCCTAAACACTGGTGTGGAAGGAGTCAAGAGCCACATCGACCACCTGATGGAATTTGTTGACAAGCTTAACGCTGCCATAATTGGCCGGCAAAGTGCCGCGGCCACTGACGATGACGGCGACGATGATGCGAATAAGTGTGTGCCGCTGCAAAGCGCGTTTATCGCGCAATACAAGCTGGTGCTGCAGCAGGTGAAGGACTGCATTGGCCGCTATGGAGTGCCCATGTGCGAGTCCACGGTGTTTTATCTCACCGACCGCTTGGCTGGCAGTCACACGATTCCGTTTGAGGGCGAGCCGCTGCACGGACTCCAGATAATGGGTATGCTTGAAACCCGCTGCCTCGACTTCGACAATCTGATAATACTGTCGGTAAACGAGCGAGTGTTTCCCCGACGCCATGCGGCGAAGACGTTTATTGCCAACAGTCTGCGACACCACTTTGGCATGGCCTCGGTTGAGCATCAGGAGTCGATGTCGAGCTACTACTTCTACCGTCTGCTGGCACGGGCGCACAGGGTGTATTTGCTTTATGACTCAAGTGCTCAGGCCATGGGTTCGGGCGAGCCGTCGCGCTACATAGCCCAAATTGAAAAGGTGTATTGCCAGCCAATCGTCCACAAGGTGGTCAACTGCCAGCTGACTCCGGCCGAGGACTACACTCTGAAGGTGGGCAAAGACGAAGCATGCCTGACGAAGATTGCCGCATATTCGGCCAGCGGCGACGCAGCCGCCTACTTGTCGGCAAGCTCCATCAACCAGTATGTGGACTGCCCGCTGAAGTTCTATTTGCACCACATTCAAGGACTCGACGACAACACTCCGGGCGGCGACTTTATGGATGCCAGCACGCTTGGCACAATTGTGCACGATTCGCTGCAGGAACTCTACTACCCCAGCAGCGTTAACGGCACCGACGAGCCCGAGCACCCCGTAAAGCCCTATAAAGTGACTGCGGAAATGATAGCCGACTTCAAGAAGACCAAGCTCGACGGTGTGGTCTACCGTAACATAATAAAGACCTATCTGCACGACGAGGGTTCAAATGCTCCGCTCACGGGCGATGCGAAAATATTGAAAGTCACCATTTCGCAACTCATCGAAAACGCACTTAACCACGACATTGAGCTGCTGAAGCAGACGGAGGCCGGACACTTCACCGTGCTTGAGTGTGAGGTGCCAAGCCGACTCAAGCTAAGCATGAATGGGACAGAATTTAATTTCTATTACCGCGCCGACCGCATCGACCGTATTGGCGACAGCGGCCCTGTGAGGATTGTAGACTATAAAACTGGTGGCGATGCCACAGAGTTTAGCAGCATCGATGAGCTGTTTGAAAACAAGGCTGGCAGCAAGCGTCCGCATGCCATTCTGCAGCTGCTGCTCTATAGCATTGCATGGCATCAGGAGCATCCTGACGATAATGTAGAACCGGTGATTTACAAACTGCGCGACATGAGCGTGGCCGGCGTGGCATTTAAGCCCAAACGCGGCGACATCACCAATCACCCGCAGGGACAGGTGTCGCTAAGCAGCCTGAGCGATGATGATAAGGGCAACATGCTGGGAGAATTTAAGGAGGCGCTGGGCAACCGCATTGCGTCGCTGCAAAGTCCAGAGCAGCAGTTCATGCAATGCCCCGAAAAGTCCTCATTGTGCAACTATTGCCGCTTCAACGACCTGTGCAAGCGCAAACCAGTAGCAAAATATTAAGGAAAAGCAAATGAAGATAGTTTTGGCAGTGGTGGGCAAGACCACCAACGGATATCTTAGGCAGGGTATTGACGAATACGCGTCAAGGCTCTCGCACTACATTCCGTTTTCAATTGAGTATATCGACGATGTGAAAAACACCCGCAACCTCAGCGAGCAGCAGCAAAAAACGGCCGAGGGGAAAAGCATACTCGCCATGCTCGACAAGGGCGACTATGTGGTGCTGCTCGACGAGCACGGCAAGGAGTTCACCTCGGTGCAGTTTTCGAAACACATTGAGAAGCGCATGGCCTCGGGCGCAAGGCGCATGGTGCTGGTGGTGGGCGGCCCCTACGGGTTTAGCCAGGATGTGTATGGACGCGCCAACGAACTGCTGTCGCTGTCGAAGATGACGTTTCCACACGAAATGATAAGGCTCATCTTCACCGAGCAGCTCTATCGGGCAATGACCATCATTAATCACGAGCCATACCACCACGAGTGAGACGTCACAGCTTGCGCCCGTGGTAGCCCACTCGCGGCTCGGCGGCTTGTGTAGTGGTGGATTCGCCGGCTGACGCGTAGTTTTTAATCAGCAGGCGGCTGAGTGTGATTTCAAGGTTGAGCAGTGTGGCATTGCGGCGCTTGGGCGTGAGCTCGCACTCCCAGATGCGAACAACGTGCCACCCCAGCAAGCGCAGCACCACGGCTTCTTTGGCATCGCGGCGGCGGTTGCGCTCAATTTTTTCGCGCCAAAAGGCGGTGTTGGTCTTGGGCAGCCTGTAGTGGCTACAGCCATCGTGCCCATGCCAGAAGCAGCCGTTCACCATTATCACTGTGCGGTATTTCTTCAGCACAATGTCGGGCTTGCCTGGCAGTCCCTTCACATGCAGCCTATAACGAAACCCGTGCGCAAACAAGTATTTGCGCACGAGCATTTCAGGTTTCGTGTCGACTGCGCGGATATGTGCCATGCATGTGTGACGCTGCTCTGGGGTGAGTTTGTCGGCCATCAGCGTAATGCGTTGCTATTGTTGCACATATCCATTGCAGTATAGACCGTTACTCTAATTCGGCCGAGCTCCAAAGCCCATGTAGGTTGCAAAACTCGCGGGCCGATACGGGCCCGTCGATGAGCGGGAATGTGGCCACAGGTTTGTCGCCAGGCTTAAGTTCCTGACGTAGCACTTTGCCTGCCCCAATCAGTTCAATCCACTGGATGTAGTGGGCTTCAAGCATGGGATGCTCAACGCTGCCCACGGTTACGCGGTAGCCATCGGCTGTTTTTTCAATTACAGGCACATGCTTTTCGCCAGCGGCGTCGGTAGTGTTCGGTTCAAGCAGCAGCATGGGTTTGCCACAGCACACAAGTTGTCCGTTCGCGGGATTAAGCACTTCCACAATGTTGCCGCACACGGTGCAGCGGTAAATTTGATTTAACTGTGTCATAAGCGATACAAGTTTTAAAGTTGACACATGCAAGTTACGGTCTTTTTACGATATACGCAAATATCAGTGTGCCAATTTTTTGTACACATCAATATAGCGGTCGCTCACTGTGTCGATATTAATCTTGTCACGAATCACCCTAAACGACTCTTCGCCCATAGTGCGGCACAGTTCGGGCGACTCCAGCAGCCTTTCGATTTTGGCTGCAAGGTCGGCGGCGTTGCCCTCTTTGAAGAAGAATCCGTTCACCCCGTCGGTCACAAGGTCGCGCTCGGTGCTGTCGCACACCGAGCAAATCACGGGCATTGAGTAGGTCATGGCGTCGTTGATCGACAGTCCTCCCATTCCGGCAAGCACATAAACGCTCGACTCGTGCATGTATGCGCCAAGGGTCTTCGGGTCGTACACGGCACCCACAAAGTTGCAGTTGCGCCCCACCCCAAGTCTTTCGGCCTGAGCCTTGAGGCTGTCGCTTTCGGGGCCGTTGCCCACCACCACGAGTTCGACATCAGGGATATGCTTGGCAACGATTGCCACTGCATCGATAAGCAGGTCAACGCGTTTCCACTTCACCAGGCGGCCAATGTGAAGAATCCGGTGGGCCGATGGCGGCAATATCGGGTCGGCGGCAAGCACTGCGCTGCGCTGCTGCATCAGCGCTTCGGTGTCGGTGCAGTTGTAGGTCACGTGTATTTGGTCGCGGCTAAGGCCGTACGATGGCAGAATGTCGTAAGCGGCCGTGGAATAGTTTAGCGCTCCAGAGGCATGGCTGTAGCAGCAGCGCCTTATTTTCGCTATCACCCATTGCTTGATGGCAAATGCTGTGCCGTGACTGAGCACATTCATGTTCTCGTCAATCATTGGGTTGGCCTTAAAGTAAGCCTTTATGCCGCCATAGGGAGGCGTTTGAAACGGAATTTCGCGTATCAGCAGTTTGGCGTTGCACCCGTTGAGTGCCTTGCGCAGCGAAGGCTGCAGCGCCACTTGCAAAAAGTAGGGCCAGCCCATTACCACAATGTCGGGCTTTTCGGCTTCTACAATTTCGGGCAGATTAGGAAATCCCATTTTGCCATACCACATTTTGCTCTCACGCGAATGCACCCGCTTGTAGCTGCCGCCGTCCACCATTTTCACTCCCTTGCCAATGGTGGCATTGCCCTTGTCGGGCATCACCACAATGACTTCGGCTCCTTTCGACACCACCTTGTTGAGCAGTGCGTTGAGGTAATGAGGCATTCCGCCAAAGGTATATAACACTTTCATTGTTGCTTCTTCTTTTTAGTTAGGTAGGCCATGCACTCTTTGAGTATGGCCGCGTGGGTAATTCTTAAAATAGCCACATATATCACTGCGGCAAGCACCACTCGCGCTGCCAGCAGCAGGCGCATGTCGCCAATCCACAATGTTGAGGCATAGGTGGCTGCCATTGTGACAGCTGCTATGGACGCAAATGGCATTATGTCGGCCAGCGTGTGCCACAGCCTGAGTCCGATGTAACGGTGCACAAACGAGTGCCACACCAGCAGCCACAGCACATTCACGGCCACAAAGGCCAATATCATGGCCTGGATGCCAAGGCTGTGCACCAGCAGCAGCACAGCGAGCTGCACTATGCCAATGGCCACGTAGTTATACATATACACATTCGACCGCCCCTTGCTTATCACCATGTTGGCATACAGCATGGTGATGGGCTGAAACGCGCCCCACAAGCACAGCAGCTGCAGCATGCGCACGCACCCCAGCCACCGCTCGGTGACGGTGACCACAATAAATTCCTTGGCAATCAGAGCCAAGCCCAACATCGCAGGAAACGACACGAATGCGGTGAATCGCAGCAGCTTGCGAAACACCTCGCGCTGCCGCTCGTCATCGCCTTCCACCGAGCGCAACACGGGCTGCGCCACTCCGGTGATCATGCTGGTGATGGAGTTGTGCACCATGCTCTCCCACTTGTTGGCCTGCGAATACAGGCCAACTTCGCAACGGGTGTAGAGTTTGCCCAACAGCACCGAGAATATGTTGTTGTTTAGCTGCATGAATATGTTGGTTATTAGCATTTTGCTGCTAAAACCTATCATCTGCCTTATTGGGCCGAAGTCAAAGTTGAATGTCGGCCGCCAAGGCGAGAAGATCCACATCATCAGCGCATAGGTGAACGTGTAGACCACCGTTTGGGTCGCAAGTCCCCAATAGGCCATTCCCCTATATGCCATGACCATACCCAGCGTGCCCGACACCACAAGTGCGGTGATTTGGGCAATAGACTTGCCCTTAACCATGAGCCGCTTAAACATATAGGCGTTGTGGGCCGTGGCCGTGCTCGAAAACACAAACGACAGCGACAGGTAGCGCAGCAGCGGCTTCAGCTCGGGCTCGCCATAGAACTGTGCCACAAGAGGAGCGCATGCAAATAGCAGCGCATACATTCCAAGCCCCATTATGGTGCTGAACCAGAACACCGCATTGTAGTCGCGGTGTTCAAAGCTTGGACGGTTGGCCAATGCATTGGTGAAGCCGCACTCCTGCAGCGAGTTGGCCACAAGAATGAATACTGTGAGCATGCCTATCATGCCATAGTCGCTTTCGCTCAGCAACCTGGCTATGACTATGCCGAACACGGCATTAAGCAGCTGTTGCATCACATTGCTCATGCCGCCCCACAGCAGTCCTTTGGCCGTTTTTTGCTTTAAGTTTGAGTCAGCCATTCAGCCGTGTGTGTATAGAAACGTCAAAACGGGCCACAACTCCTGCGGTCGCAGCCCGTTTGTCCATATTGTGTTATTAATAGTTTCTTGCAAATATCACGCGGCGCGCCGAAGGCTTGCCGGTGAGCATGTCCACGCCTTCTTCGTCCTCACTGTCGAGCGGAATGCAGCGAATGGTGGCCTTGGTCTCCTCCTTGATGCGTAATTCGGTTTCGGTGGTGCCGTCCCAGGGGGCAAGGATGAATCCGCCCTTGTCGAGCTGCGCCTTAAAGTCGTCGTAGTTGTCAATCTTGTAGGTCATCTTGTCGCGGAAGTCAAGGGCCTTCTTGTAGATGTTAGCCTGAATCTCGTCGAGCAGGGCCTTCACGTGCTCCTCAATGCCCTGGAGCTGTGCGTTCGACTTCTCGAGTGTGTCGCGGCGCATAACCTCCACGGTGCCGTTTTCGATGTCGCGCGCACCAATCACAAGGCGCACGGGCACACCCTTAAGCTCGTAGTCGGCAAACTTGAAGCCAGGGCGCTTGTTGTCGGCGTTGTCATATTTTACCGATATGCCCATTGCCTTGAGTTTGTTGACGATAGGAGCCACATGTTCATCGATTTCTTTAAGTTGCTCGGCACTGCGATAAACGGGCACTATAACCACTTGAATCGGGGCCAGTTTGGGAGGCAGCACGAGGCCGTTGTCATCGCTGTGGGTCATGATGAGCGCGCCCATCAGGCGA
>CALBLR010000503.1 GCA_937896015.1 uncultured Prevotellaceae bacterium
AGTAGGTGATGCCGTTGGCCGTGAGGTCGGCAAGAAACTTTTTGGTGTAGGGAAACAGGGTGGAGCCCATGTAGATGGTGCCGTCCATGTCGAGCGCCACATGCTTGATGCGGGCGCAAGCCTCCATCAGCTTCTCTTCGCTCATGGGGCTCATGTATTTGTCAAATTGCATAGCTTTGTCGATTTTAGAGTGGTTGAATGCGTATATGAAAAAGAAGGAACGTGGGAAAATTCCGTGCGGCTCCCGCCACTGCGGTGGGGCGCTCCTGAAATTTCCCCACGCCCTTCGTCTTTTTAGGTCTCGTGAAGCCCGGGCCGGCAATCGGCCCGGGGCGTGAGATTAGGATTGATGCTTAGTCTTCGTCGTAGTTGATCTGCTGGCTGCGCTCGTAGCCGTCGCGAGGAGCGTTCCACATCGAAATGAGCACAAACATGCCTATCACGGCCACCACAATGATGGTCTCAAATACGTGTGTCCAGCCATAGCTGTCGGCCACATAGCCCACCAGGATGCCCGAGAGGCCCGAGCCCAGATAGCCCAGAATGCCGGCGATGCCGTTGGCGCGCGCCGAAGCCTCCTTGGTGGCCTGGTTGCCCAGCTCGATGCCGATCAGGGCCTGAGGGCCATAGATGAAGAAGCCTGCGCCCACCAGCACGGCGGCTGTCAGGCCGAGGCTGGCCGAGTTGGGCAGGAAGCGGAATATGGTCATGAACACGGCTGCACCCAGCATGCACACCACGCACATGCGGTGTCCCTTGCCCTTGAAGAGCTTGTCGGTGAGCCAGCCGGCCACCAGTGTGCCCACGATGCCGGCAATCTCAAATGCGGCAACGGTCCAGGCGGCGTCCTTGATGTTGAGGCCGCGGCTCTCGGTGAGGAACTTCGGACCCCAGTCGAGCACGCCCATGCGCACCACATACACAAACAGGTTGGCGATGCAGAACGTCCACACCCAGCGGTTGCGCCACACCATCACCTTCTCAAACTTCTTGCGGGCCTTGGCGCTCTTCTCGGCAGCCTTGAGGCCGCCAAGGTTGGTGCCGGGCAGGTCGGGCAGGCCCACTTCCTTAGGCTCGTCGCGCAGTGTGAGGAAAATCAATATGGCGCCGCACACAGCCAGGCATGCGGGCACGTAGAAGCAGAGCTTCCAAGCGCCGATGTGGGCTGCATACTGCACGGCCTGCTGGGCAGCCATTGCGTCGCCGCCCAGGTTGGCCGTGATGCGTGCCACCACGTCGGGGTTGTTGCTCATGTCAGTGCCAAGGGTGCCCATCAGGTAGCCGCAGAGCACCACGGCCAGCGATGCGCCCACCGAGTGCGAGCAGTTCCAGATGCTCATCTTTGTGGCCAGCTCGCTGGGGTGAATCCAGTGGGGCAGGATGCGGGCGCACGGAGGATAGCCCATGCCCTGGAAATACTGGTTGAGGATGATGGTCACACCCATCACCATAATGAGCATGTTCACCATGTCGGGGCCGTTCTGCTGGCCGGTGATGAGCGCGCTCAGGTTGGCGCCGAAGCCGAACGCGAAGTTCGACAGCGCGCACAGCAGCAGGCCCACGGCCATCACAATGCGGCCCTTCACGCGGTCAACGAGGTAGCCGTTGATGAAGCGTGAGAATCCATACACAAGCGAGCCGGCAAACAGAATCCAGCCGAAGCTCTTGTTAGAGATACCATACTCTGCCGTCAGGCCAGGCATGGCCAGCGAAAAGTTCTTGCGCACGAAGTAGAAAAGCGCGTATCCCACCATTGTGACGAGGATAGTGCGAATCTGCCACGACATGAACTTTGAGCGTTGTCCACCAAGTGAACTGTAAACGTCTTCTTTCATTTCTTTTGGTTAATGTTGTTGTATTATTTTAGTGAAGTGTTGTCTTAAAAAGTTGCCGCCACGCATTCATTTCTGAGCAACGGGGGCGGCAACGCTAATCAGTCACAGCAATCAGAGTTTGCTTCTGTTACTGCTGCTGTTTCTTTTGCTCCACGAGATACTGCTCCTGCTTGTAGGTCATGGCCATGAACAGTATCGAGA
>CALBLR010000504.1 GCA_937896015.1 uncultured Prevotellaceae bacterium
CGGCAGCAACGTGCAGTTCATTGGCAGCGAGCAGAAGAGCTCGAGCGAGGTGTTTGGCAAGGCGTTTGCCAACCTGGCCTGCTCGGTGCGCGGCCGCGGCAACTACATGGACGCGCAGGCGTCGCTGTCGCTGCTGTCGGGCTCTAACATCACCTATGTGCTGCAAGACGAGGTGTCGAACATCACCACGCAGGTGGACGAAAACATGGTGCGCTTCGTGAACGGACGCGACTCGCTGAGCTGGATGAGCCTGAAGACCCAGGCGGCCGCCTCGGCCATGAATGTGCGCGCCGACATCGAAGTGCAGCAGGGAGCCAAAATCAACGCCTTCCTGTCGGCCGACGGCAAAGACCGCGTGCAGATTGACGGCAGCGGCAAGCTGAAATACACCCTCGACTTTGCCGGCAAGAGCAACATGGTGGGCTCATACACCATAGAGTCGGGCAGCGTGCGATACTCGCCGCCTCTGATTTCGCAAAAGATATTCAACTTTGTGGAGGGCAGCCGCATAACGTGGACGGGCGACCTGATGAACCCGCAGCTCGACATCACCGCCACCGAGTCGCTGAAGACGAGCGTGAACACGAGCGGTGAAGGCTCGCGCCTGGTGGACTTCGTGATCACCGCCACCGTGGGCAACAGCCTGAGCAACATGAGCCTCGACTTCGACATGAGCGCCAACAACGACATGACCGTGCAAAACGAGCTGCAGGGCATGACGCCGTCGCAGCGCTCGCAGGCGGCCATCAACCTGCTGCTCTACAACTCATATTCGGGACTGAACTCAACGGGCAGCATGAACCTCTCGACATCGGGCGCGCTCTACTCGTTCCTGCAGTCGCAGCTCAACAGCTGGGCGGCCAGCAACCTCAAGGGCATCGACCTGACCTTTGGCATCAACCAGTATGACCAAAGCCGCAACGGCAAGTCGCAGACCGAGACCAGCTACTCCTACCGCCTGTCGAAGACGCTGTTCAACGACCGCTTCAAGATAGTGGTGGGCGGCGAGTATAGCACCGACGCCACCAGCGAGCAAAACTTCTCGCAAAACCTGATCAACGACATCTCGTTTGAATACAACCTGAACGCGAGCGGCACCAAATATCTGCGCCTGTTCCGCCACACAGGTTTCGAGAGCATTCTCGAGGGCGAGGTGACCGAGATGGGAGCTGGCTTTGTGATGAAGCGCAAGCTAAGCACCCTGCGGCACCTGTTCCGCTACCGCTCGCCCGAGCGCATTGCCGAAGACTCGGCCAAAGCCGCACGCGAGGCGGCGCGCAAAGCAGCCTCCGAGACCCCAACACAGCAACACCACAGCAAATGATGACAAACAGACTACTAATCCGCATAACAATGGCCGCGATGACGGTGGCCGCAGCCCTTGGCGCCGCATCGTGCTCCACCACCAGCCGCCTGGAGGCCGGCGATGTGCTGTATACCGGAGTGAAAAAAGTGGACTACCGCCAGGCCGACTCGGTGAAGATCGACGCCAACGTGCAAGACCAGATATTCGAGGCCATCAACGTGAAGCCCAACAATCCGCTGTATTCGCCCTACTACCGCACTCCGCTGCCCATAGGGCTGTGGGTATACAACCACTGGAACCCCAACTCCAAGGGACTTAAGGGGTGGCTCTACCGCAAGCTGGCCTCGCAGCCCGTGCTCATAAGCCGCGTGCGCCCCGAGGCGCGGGTGAAAATGATCAACACCCTGCTCAGCAACAACGGCTACTTCAGCTCGAGCGCGGCCTACACCCTTAACTACAGCAGCAAAAACAAGCGCAAGGCAAGCGTCACCTACAGCGTGAACGTGGGCAAGCCCTACACCATAGGCCACGTGACCTATCTTGAGGGCGGCACACCGCTGAGCCAGCTCATCGACTCAATGGCGCGCGCCGACAGCTATCTGCGCCAGGGCAAGCGCTACTGCCTGGACTCGCTCAACAACACGCGCATCAACATCACCAACAAGCTGCGCGACAAAGGCTACTACTACTTTCAGCCCGAATATCTGCAATATGAGGCCGACAGTTCGCTGGTGAAGGGCGTGATTGACCTGAGGCTTGTGAAGTCGGCCAACATTCCCAACATGGCCATGGTGCAATACTACACTCGCCGCGTGACCGCCACTGTGGAGAGCAGCGACGGCGGCGGCACGCCCGACACGCTGCAGATGCGCAACTGCACACTGGTGAAGATGATGCCAGTGAAAATCAAGGACGACCTGATTCCGTCGTGCCTAAGCTCAAAGCCGGGGCGCCCATTTAAGGTGGGTAGCATGGACCGCACACAGCTGCGGCTGTCACGCCTTGGCATATTCAACAGCATCAACATGAGCGTGACGCCTGTCGACTCGGTGACTCCTGAGGGCAACGGGCTGCTCGACCTTGACGTGAAATGCGCCCTCGACAAGCCTCTGGAAGTGAAATTTGAGGTGCAGGGCACATCGAAGTCCAACAGTTTCATAGGCCCAGGCCTCGAAACCTCGCTTACCCACAAGAATCTGATGGGCGGCGGCGAGCAGCTAAGCTGGAACCTGAATGCATCCTACGAGTGGCAGACGGGCAAAGGCAGCAGCTACAAGAACAGCGACCTCAACTCCTATGAGTTCGGCTCAGACGTGACTTTGGCCATTCCGCGCCTGCTGGCGCCACGCTTCGTGGACCGCTCGCGCCGCTACCTAAACTGGACGCGGGCCTCGCTTAGCGCAAGCATAATGAACCGCCCCAACTACTTCAAAATGGCGCAGTTTGGCGCCAAATTCAGCTGGGAGTGGCACGCCAACAAAAAGTCGCTCAACCAGTTCACGCCCTTCAAGCTCACCTACTCGAAGGTGATAAGCAAAACCGCGGCTTTCGACTCGGCAATGGCAGCCAACCCCGCCATTGCGCAGAGTTTCAAAAACACGTTCATTCCCGAAATGGAATACTCATACACCTACGACAACAGCTTCGGGCCCAACAACATCACATGGTCGTCGACCATCACCGAGGCGGGCAACCTGTTTGCCGGCATTTGGGAGGCATGCGGCTCGAAAGGCACCAAGCGGCTGTTTGGCACACCGTTCTCACAGTTTGTGAAGGCGCAGACGCAGCTGGTGTGGTCGCGCAACCTGGGCGGCGGCAAGAGCCTTGTATCGCGTGTGTTCATTGGAGCGGCGCATGCCTACGGCAACTCGTCGCAAGTGCCCTACAGCGAGCAGTTCTACATAGGCGGCGCCAACTCGGTGCGCGCCTTCACCGTGCGCACCATTGGCCCTGGCAGCTACCACCCCGCCGAGCAAAGCATCAACGCCTACTACGACCAGACCGGCACATTTAAGTTTGAGACCAACTGGGAATTGCGCTTCCCCATTTTAGGATACTTCAAAGGAGCAGTTTTTGTGGATGCGGGCAACGTGTGGCTGCTGAAGGACGACGCATTGCGCCCTGGCGGCCAGTTGAAACTCAAAAACTTTTTCGACGAGCTGGCAGTGGGCACCGGCGTGGGACTGCGCTTCGACATGAGCATGCTGGTGGTGCGCGCCGATGTGGGCGTGGGCATTCACGCCCCCTACGACACCGGCAAGCGCGGCTACTACAACATGACGCGGTTCAAAGACTCGCTGGCACTGCACATAGCCATAGGCTACCCGTTTTAGCCGCTCATGACGCATTAGCCACGGTGCCACGCCGGTGTGGGTGGTGCCTGCGATGGAGGCCCGCCCGGTATGCTCGATGCGGAAAGCATTGTAGATGCATACGCGCCGACTTCACGTAGCCGGCGGCTGAAGCAAGCTGATAGGCTATTCCAAAGGCAGAAGCCGTTTTTTTGACGAAGCGTGCACATTCTGTTAATGCGTTAAGGCTTCACGAGGAAGGCACTTAGCTCGTATAGGAGATAGATGGGCAGGAACACAATCATGAGTGTGAAGGGATCGCCCGTGGGGGTGATGACGGCGGCCAGCACCAGCAGCAGCACTATGGCATGGC
>CALBLR010000505.1 GCA_937896015.1 uncultured Prevotellaceae bacterium
TGCGCCCGCAGTGCAGGCTCTTTTCTATTAAAAAACTCAATTTTTTATGAAACGAATACTGATTGCTATGGCCATAACGCTTGCAGCCGCCTCATCGTGCACGGCTCAAAACTCATCGGCCCCTGCCACGCAGCAGGAGCAGGTCCCGTCTGCCCCGCCTGAAGGAAAGTATGATGCCTACTACTACCGCCGTGCCACGCTGTTTGCCCAGCTGCCCATCACCAAGAGCGACATCGTGTTTCTCGGCAACAGCCTCACCGATGGCGCCGAGTGGAACGAACTGCTCGACAACCCCCACATTAAAAACCGCGGCATAGTGGGCGACATTGTGCAGGGCTACATCGACCGTCTTGCACCCATACTCAAAGGCCAGCCCAAGAAAATATTCATAATGGGCGGCGTCAACGACATCTCGCACGGCGTGAGCGGCGACAGCATTGCCCGCGCCACCGAGCGTCTCATCACGCTCATCAAGACGCACAGCCCGCGCACGCGCATCTATCTGCAAAGTCTGCTGCCCATCAACAACGACTTTGGCCGCTACAAACTGCTCGCAGGCCGCGAGCACGTGGTGGTTGAGGCCAACGCCGCGCTCGAGCAGGTGGCCAAGCGCCAAGGCGTGACTTGGATCAACCTGTTCCCGCTCATGGCCGACAGCGAAGGCAAATTGCGCCGAGAGTTCACCAACGACGGCCTGCACCTCATGGGTCCAGCCTACCTCGTGTGGCGCGATGCCGTAAAGCCCTACGTGAAGTAGAAAAAAATACGCAAAAGCAACTCCGCAAAATCCCCGACGGCCCACAATGCCATCGGGGATTTTTTGTGCCCTAAATGTTGGAAAAGTGTATCAAGCCACCACATTCTATGTAGGAAAAGTGTGTTAAAATATTCATTTCCATATTGGAAAAGTGTAAAATAATATCTATTTTTGTGTTGGAAAAATGTAATGATATATAGCTATTATTATGATTAATAGAAGAATAGATAAATTTTTAGACGAGTTCTATAAAAATACTAAGAAGGCATTGCTTGTCACAGGTGCTCGTCAAACAGGTAAAACATATTCTATAAGAGCGGCAGCAAAGCGAAACTTTGACAACTTTGTTGAGGTTAATTTCATATCTTCTCCAGAAGCCGTGGGCATATTCCATGGGGCTAAGGATGCTGATGAAATACTTTTCCGCCTTTCTGCGTTTGTCAGCAAACCCCTTGTTAAGGGCAGGACCCTCGTCTTTTTCGATGAGGTGCAAGTTTGCCCCGAAGTGGTCACACTCATAAAGTCGCTGGTAGATGAGGGCAGCTATCGATATGCACTCAGTGGCTCGCTGCTTGGGGTGGAATTAAACAATCTGCGCTCCGAGCCGGTTGGCTATATGGATGTAAAGGAAATGTACCCGTTGGATATGGAGGAGTTTTTTGTGGCCATTGGGCTTGCGCAAAGTGTGATCGATGCCTTGCGGGAGTGCTGGCGCAGCAAAGCGCCCGTCGACGACTTCGTGCACCAGCGCATGATGAAGGCTTTCAGGCTATATCTTGTGGTGGGCGGTATGCCAGAGGTGGTGCAGACTTATTTGACCACTAACAACCTGCAAACGGTTTTGTCAACTCAGAAAAGCATACTCACTGAGTATCGGCGCGACATAACAAAGTATGAGAAAGACGACAATAGCCAAAAATTGTACATCGATGACATATTCAAACTGCTGCCGTCGGAACTGAATGCAAAGAACAAGAGGTTCATCCTTAAGGAACTGAACAAAAAGGCTCGTTTCGCTTCCTACGAAAGCAGCTTTTTGTGGCTTAGAGATGCTGGCGTGGCTTTGCCCACCTATAACGTGGAGGAGCCCAAGGAACCCTTGCTGCTATCAAAGTCAAGAAATCTGTTCAAGCTGTTCCAAAACGATGTGGGGCTGCTCACAAGCCAGTTTGCCAATGGCATTCAGCTAAGCCTGATAAATGATGACGCATCGATTAATTTTGGCGCAATTTATGAAAACGTAGTTGCCC
>CALBLR010000506.1 GCA_937896015.1 uncultured Prevotellaceae bacterium
CCTATTCCGCATAGCCAATCTTTTCGCCTTTCCCCACTAATTTTCTACTGAACCCAAAAAACGTTGGATGTAGATTTAAAGACTTAAAAGCATGTCTTTGTCGTCTGAAAAAAGACGCCGCCAGCCGCCATGTGTCTTTATGTCTTTGTCGTCTAAAAATCTGCCAACCAACGGTGTGCTTCTTTGCCGAAAGAAAAATCTGTGTAGATCTGTGAGATCTGTGGGAGATGATGTCTTTCGACCTTGCCAGAGCCATGCAGATTGCCCTAAATGAATGCCGTGTGCCTGCCCGGCGCTTTTGTGGCAACGTCGGCGACTTAAGCCTTCGGCCCATAAGTGATGTGCAAAAGGCGATGAATTTTCGGGGGTTACATTGTTGTGAATATTTCGCCATGTTGTTGCCATTTAATTAAAAATAGCGTAACTTTGGACGTGATAATTAACTAACACTTTAAACAACAACTCAAATGAAGAAAACTTACTCTAAACTTTTTGTGGCTGCTCTTGTGGCAGCAAGCACGTTCATCGGCATGCAGGCCCAAGAGACTGTGGTGCTGCAAGAAAACTTCGACAAACTCGAGACTGCCATGAATGGCAGCGTGCACAAGTATGGCAAGAATCCGTGGACTGGCGCTGACGCTGAAAAGGTCGACTATCAGCCTAATTACAACAAACTTGTAAGCGATGGCAACGACGGCGACCTCAACGGATGGTCGTCGCGCACCACATGGGCGTATGCCTGCCAGGGCTACGTGCGCATTTCTAAGACCGGTTACGGCGGCGACCTGCTGTCGCCCAAGTTCGCTTCGCTCACCGCTCCAACAGACGTCAAACTCTCGTGGCAGGGCATTGGCTACACCTCCAACCAAAAACTTAATGCCGACGGCAGCTACAATTCGGGCCTCGTGCACGACTATCAGTACTACTGCGTGGCAGTGCTCGGCGGCGGCCAACTTGAGGGCGTGACCAAGACCAAGCAGGTGGCCTATAAGGACGCCGGCGGCAACGACATCACCCTCAACGCAGCAGTCATCGAAATCCCCACCAATGCTTTCATCACAATGGACACCACAGCCGCTTGGGGCTTCGAGGGCACTAAGAATGAACTCACAATTAAGGGCGCCACTGCCGAGACTCAGGTGGTGTTTATGTCGGTTATCCCCAGTTTTGGAGCTAAGAGCACCGACTACACCTCGGCCGACATGCCTGCCGCAACCGATGCCGAGCACGGCGTTAACATCAAGGTTAACCGCGTGATCCTCGACAACATCAAGGTGACCACCCTGACTTCAACAGTGATCGAGACCATTGCCAGCAGCAAGGAAGTGAAGCCCCGCAAGGTCATCGAAAACGGACAGGTCTACATCCTCGTTGGCGACAAAAAGTATAACGTGATGGGCGTGGAAGTGAAGTAAACCGCCTTCCCGCACACTCGCGCCAGCCAGCGCGCAACCATTGCTCCCACGGCATCAGCCCGCGGGAGCTTTTTTGTGCCCGCACGGCGGCGCCGATTGCGGCAAATGCCGTTCCTTTACATGAAAAAAACTATGATTTACGGATACATTCGCGTTAGCTGCGACAAGCAGACTGTGGAAAACCAGCGTTTCGAGATAGCACGCTTCTGCCGCGTCCGCGGGCTTGACGTGGACGGCTGGATAGAGGAGACCATAAGCGGCACGCGCGCCTACTCCAAGCGCGAACTGGGCAAACTGCTCAACAGGGTGGGGCGCGGCGACCTCATCATCTGCGCCGAACTGTCGCGCCTTGGGCGCAACCTGTTTATGATCATGGAGATTCTGAACCTGTGCATGGCGCGCGAGTGCCGCGTGTGGACCATCAAAGACAACTACCGCCTGGGCGACGACATCCAGAGCAAGGTGCTGGCCTTCGCCTTTGCCCTCTCGGCCGAGATCGAGCGCAACCTCATCAGCCAGCGCACGCGCGAGGCCTTGGCGCGGCGCAAGGCCGAGGGAGTGGCGCTGGGACGTCCGCGCGGCCGCCGCAGCGCTCCGCACAAATACAAGCTTCATGCCCACCGCGCCCTCATTGCCAGCTGCCTGGCCCGGCGCCAGTCGCGAAGCGCCATAGCGCGCCAGTGCGGCGTGAGCCGCGGCACCCTGGCGCGTTACCTCGCCGCCTGCCCACTGAATCCACAAATTGATTAAGACACAAAGACATGCTTTAGGGCAAAAGAAAAATCTGTGATAATCTGTGCTAATCTGCGGGTGCCCACAAAAACAGCCAACTGTGCCGAAGACATTATCTCCCACAGATTTCACAGATTATCACAGATTTATTTTGATTTTATTTCGAATCACCCCAATTCAATCCGCCAATTTATAGCACAAAAAAACGGTCGTTTTCTTTAGCCATCTCGTATATGTCTTTTTTAGCGCAGCTGGCACGCTATTCCATTTATATTATGCTTAATTTCTGATTTTAAATTCAAAATTAATCACTTTTTCCTAAATGCGCAATACTATTTGGATGCAACAATGAAACGACCAATTAAGCATATCAGGCAAGGCAAATAGTCGACCAAAAGGGCATAAAAAGGTAATTGAAGAGTCTAACTTAGTAGACATATCAAAATATTGGAATGATGTGCCAAAATCTGATATGACATTTGTTGATTTGTTTTGTGGGGCTGGAGGCCTTTCTAAAGGTCTTGAAATGTCTGGATTGATAGGTATATGTGGCTTGGATTGGTTCAAAGAAGCTTGTATGACTTATGAACGGAATTTTAAGCATCCATTTGTCAATGGTGACATTAAGCTGGATGAGGTTAAAAAACTATTTTATGAAACGGTAAATAAAGAGTTGGATGGTCGACACTTGAACATTGTGGCAGGAGGCTTCCCTTGTCAGGGATTTAGTATGGCTGGAAATAGAATTGTAGATGATCCAAGGAACTCGTTGTATTTGGAGTTGATTGAGATCGTAAATGAATTAAAACCTGATTTTGTTATTTGTGAGAATGTAAAGGGCTTGCGTAGTATGCTGAAGGGAAAAGTTGAAGAGAAAATTTTAAACGACTTCCATAAAATAGGATATGAAATGAATGTCATGACCCTTTGTGCCGCAGATTACTATACTCCACAAAAGCGAGAACGAGTTATATTTATAGGAAATAGAATAGGGGTGAAAAATTATTTTCCAAAACCAATTATAGAACCGTCTAAATATGTTACAACGGGTGAAGCAATATCCGATTTAATGACTGTTCAAGATAATGCGGCATTCAATCATGTGTCAACCCGTCATAGTGAAAAAATGATGACAAAGTCTGTATAAGGGTTATTCTGATGCTTGGAAGAAGTGCCCTTGGAACGAACCATCTTGTACAATAAAAGAAAATCACGGAGGAGTAAATATTCACCCGCGATTGCCAAGGGTCTTAACAGCCAGAGAAATGGCAAGATTGCAGTCCTTCCCTGATGATTTCATTTTTGAAGGCCCAAAAAACAAGCAATTGGTCCAAATAGGTAATGCTGTGCCGCCGCTTTTAGGAAAAGCGATTGGTTTGGCTGTAAGGTATTCAAATGGAGACTTAAAATAATCATAGTTATGGAACCAGTTAAGAAAGCATTTCGAGATTTTTTAGAGTATCATCCTAAAATGAACATAGATAAGCCTGCGCCTAAGGAAATGTTTGCTAATCTTTTAGATAAGGGTGGGGCATTGGACAATAATATATCGAGTTTACGTATCCCTGGATTTACAACTTCCTACGAGTGCTTAAATCCTGCTTTATGGGGAAATGTCATAAAACCACTTTATGAGCATTTCTATCACCCAGATAAAGGAAAAAGAAAAATGGTTTCGATAGGTACCTATTGGAATCATTATGCCGCAATAAACAAGTACACGGAATTTCTATTAAAAAAATATGGAGGTGAGGTAGCATACGATTGGAATGCGTATAGTGCCCCTGTTTTGCTGGACCGCAGTCAGTTTGATTTCAGCGGGCCGCTGCAGCAGATTTTCTTTGGGGCGCCGGGCACGGGCAAGTCGTATGGCATCAACTGTAACGCCTGCATCACCGATGGCAACTCGATCCGCACCACGTTTCACCCCGATTGCGACTACTCCACGTTTGTGGGCTGCTACAAGCCTACGGTGGATGAAGCGAGCGGCGACATCACCTACCGCTTCACTCCGCAGGCGTTCACCGAGGCCTACGTGAGGGCGTGGAGCAAACTCGATGAGCCGTTTTTCCTGATTATTGAGGAAATTAACCGCGGCAACTGTGCCCAGATTTTCGGCGATGTGTTTCAGCTGCTCGACCGTGACGACCGCGGCTATTCGGCCTACCGCATCACGCCCGACACCGACTTGAGGCATTATTTGGAAGAACGGCTGGCCGATGCCGACATCGACGACGCCGGCATCAAGTCGGGCGAAAAAATGCAGCTGCCGCCCAACCTGCACATCTGGGCCACGATGAACACCAGCGACCAGAGCCTGTTTCCCATCGACTCGGCATTTAAGCGCCGCTGGGACTGGCGCTATGTGCCCATCGACTGCACCGACCGCGGCCACTACATCGACTGCGGCGAGAGCGGGCGCTATGTGTGGGCCAGCTTTGTGCGCCAGGCCAACGAGCGCATCGAGGCCGTGACGCAGAGCGAGGACAAGAAGCTGGGCTACTGGTTTGCCGCGCGCAAGGGCCATGAGGCCATCAGCGCCGACCGCTTTGTGTCGAAGGTGGTGTTTTATTTGTGGAACGACGTGTTCCGTGACTGCGCCGGCGAGGCTGGCAGCATGTTCACCGGCAGCTGCGACAGCTTTCACCGCTTTTTCACCAATGGCGGCGAAGTGGATGCCGGCTTGGTGGCCGAGTTTCTCGATGGCCTTGGCGTGGAGCGGTGCAAGCCCGACGCCGGGCCGCAACCCGATGCCGAGCAATGAAAATCATCATCGAGGGCTACCAGTATGATGAGCAGGCTGTGGCCGATGTGCTCAGCGGCTTTGAGCCTTCCACGCTCGACGGCAAGACCACTGTCGGCCACGTGGGCTACTGCTACAGCCGCCGTCTGGGCGACTGCATATTTTTCCTGCCCAAGGTGGTGATCGACAGCGACCGCGGCTGCGTGCTGTGGCACACTGGGCTGAAGCCCGAAGACATCATCGACTTCGGCGAAGCCCTGCGGCAGCACCGCGTCAGCCGTGCCGACTACGCCTTTTTGTCGGGCTTTGCCGTGTGGATCTACCGCACCATCAAGGAGTTTGGCCGCCTGCATCCCGGCAGCGGCACGCTGCTGCGCCGCTCGTATTCGCGGCTCGACGGCTCGCGTGGCTCAGCCGCCGGCACGCTGCTCGACGTGGTGCTGTCGCTGGTCGGGTTCGGCCGCGACCACCGCGACTTCTTCATGACGGCCATCAAGGCCGCCCACAGCGGCATGCGCAAAATCGACTGGCGCAAGACGGTGGCGCGCACTCCGGCCGTGATGCGCCGCGGCGTGCCCGTGTATCCGCGCCCCGCCGTGCGCCGGCGGCAGATTGACTTCGACGAGGAGCTGATGGTGGTCTATGCCTCAATCCTTGCCCACATTGCCCGGCAATACGGCTTCCGATCCGAAGTGCCATGCGGCTACGAGCCCATGCCCGCCGCCCGCTTCAGCCGCTACCTTGGCGGCTACGGGCGGCGGCGCCTGCGGCAAATCAAATACCGCTATTTTTCCGACACCGCCCTTGAGTTGTGGCGGCTGTGCTACGCCTTTTTCGGCGAGGTGGAGCGCGTGCGCTCGTCGCGGCAGGACAGCGACTATCTGCTGGTGCGCAACTTCAACGTGGTGTTTGAGGCCATAATCGACGAGCTGATAGGCGACGACAAGGGCGGCATCGATCCCGACCTCAAAGACCAGCCCGACGGCAAGGTGGTCGACCACATCTACCGCTACCCCTCGCTTGTGGGTGGCGGCGACATCTACTACATTGGCGACAGCAAGTATTACAAGATAGGCGGCACGCTTGGCGCCAACTCGGTCTACAAGCAATACACCTATGCCAAAAATGTGATTCAGCTCAACATCAACTGGTATTTCGACAGCCTCCGCGGCGCCGGCCGCCACCCAAGGGTGAGGTACCGCGACTCGCTCACCGAGGGCTACAACATCACGCCCAACTTCTTTATCAGCGCCCGCGTGTCGCCCGGCTCGCCGTCGTATGCCCAGCCTCGCCTCACGCGCCGCCCCGGCTGCAGCGGCCGCGTGCCGTGCTGCCAGTTCAGCAACCGTCTCTTCGACCGCGACACGCTGTGGCTGCAGCACTACGACGTCAACTTCCTCTACATCATTGCCCTCTATGCCCGCTCCAACCATGCCGAGAAGCAGCGCTTCAAGCAG
>CALBLR010000507.1 GCA_937896015.1 uncultured Prevotellaceae bacterium
CGGCGGCTGCCTTCGCGCACTTCGCGGCGGGTGCTGTTGCCGCGGCTGCCACGGCGCTGACGGTTGGACGCGCGTCCGCCTTCGCGGCTCGAGCGGCGGCGGTCGCCCGCGCTGTCGGCGCTGTTAAATCGGTTGGCCTGCGTGATTGGCGCCTTGTCGATGTGGTGTGTGCCGGCGGGGTTGTTCTTGTCCACCAGCACGTAGTCGAGCTGCTTCTTGATGAGGTCGGCGCGGGCCACCTGAATCTTGATTTTGTCGCCAAGCTGATAGGTGCGGTGGGTGCGGCGTCCGCGCAGGCAGTAGTTCTTCTCATCGAACTCATAGAAGTCGTCGTCGAGGTCGCGCACGGGAATCATGCCCTCGCAGTGCGTCTCGTCGACCTCCACATATATGCCCCACTCGGTGACACCCGACACGTGTCCTTCAAACACGCCACCCAGGCGGTAGCCCATGAATTCCACTGCCTTGTATTTGATTGAGGCGCGCTCGGCGTTGGCGGCCAGTTGCTCTTGCGCACTGGTGTGCTGGCAGTCCTCCTCCAGCTTCTCCTCGTTGACGCTGCGGCTTCCCTTCTCGGCATAGCGGTCGAGCAGGCGGTGCACCATCATGTCGGGGTAGCGGCGGATGGGCGATGTGAAGTGTGTGTAGTAGTCAAACGCCAGACCATAGTGGCCCACATTGGTGGTGGAATACACGGCCTTCGACATCGAGCGGATGGCCAATATCGACAGCAGCTCCTCCTCGGGCTTGCCCTTGATAGCTTCGAGCAGCTTGTTGATCGAGCGGTTAACCTCGCGGGCTGTGCCCGAGGTCTTCACCTTGTAGCCGAAGTGAGCGGCAATGTCGGCAAAGTTGGCCAGTTTGTCCTTGTTGGGTTCGTCGTGTATGCGGTATACGAATGCCTTTGCCTTCTTGCCCTTGCCCACCTTGCCAATGTGCTCGGCCACCTTGCGGTTGGCCAGCAGCATGAATTCCTCAATGAGCTTGTTGGCCTCCTTCGACACATGCAGGTGCACGCCAATGGGCTTGCCCGTTTCGTCGATGTCAAACTCAATCTCCTCGCGGTTGAAGGCCACCGAGCCCTCGGCAAAGCGCTGCTTGCGCAGGCGCTGCGCCAGCTCGTTGAGCTTAAGGATTTCTTCGGCATAGTCGCCCTTGCCGGTTTCAATCACCTCCTGCGCCTCCTCGTAGGCAAAGCGGCGGTCGCTGCAAATCACGGTGTGGCAAATGTCGTAGTTCACCAGTTTGCCGTCGTCGGTGATTTCAAACACCACCGAGAAGGCCAGTTTCTCCTCGTTGGGGCGCAGCGAGCATATGAAGTTGCACAGGCGCTCGGGTAGCATGGGGATGGTGCGGTCCACCAGATACACCGATGTGGCGCGCTCGTAGGCCTCCTTGTCGATCACCGAGCCAGGAGTCACGTAGTGCGTAACGTCGGCAATGTGCACGCCCACCTCCCAGTTGCCGTTTTCGAGACGGCGCATCGATATGGCGTCGTCGAAGTCCTTGGCGTCTTTGGGGTCGATGGTGAACGTGGGCACGCCGCGCATATCGCGGCGGCGGGCTATCTCTTCCTCACTTATGGCCGGGTCGATCTCTTCGGCGGCTTTCTCCACCTTCTCGGGATACTTGTAGGGCAGGCCGAATTCGGCCAGAATGGCGTGAATCTCGGCATTGTTTTCACCAGCCACGCCCAGCACGTCGATGATTTCGCCCACGGGGCTGTTGGCGTCCTGCGGCCATTCCACTATGCGGGCCACGGCCTTGTCGCCAGTCTTGCCGCCCTTGAGCTTGTTGAGCGGGATGAAAATGTCGGTGGCAAGAAACTTGCTGTCGGTGGCGAGGTGGGCGAAATACTTCTTCACCTGCAGCGTGCCGATGAACACCTGGTCCTTGGCCTCGATAATCTTCAGCACCTCGGCCTCGGGCTCAAGTCCGGGGCGGGCCGCACTGATGTGCACCAGCACGCGGTCGCCGTTGAGGGCGTGCAGCGAGTTGCGCTCGGCCACGAATATGGGCTTCTGGTCGTCGTCGGGGCCGGTGGAGATGTCCACGCTGTTTTTGCCGTTGCTGCGGCGGATGAACACACCCTCGGCCACAGCGGTGCGCTGCGCCGCCTTGAAGCGGCCGGG
>CALBLR010000508.1 GCA_937896015.1 uncultured Prevotellaceae bacterium
CATCAAGCTCGGTCACCGCCTCACCGGCTGCCACGCTGCTTTCGAGCCACATCATCATGCGCGTCAGCGCAGCTCCGTCGCGCTCCATGGCGCGGCGCGTGCCGGCTATCTGCACATCGTTTTTAATGGCTTTAAGCGCCACTATGGGCGAGGCTGCATACACCTTGCCGCACATTATGGCCTGGGCCAGAGTGTCGCTCACGCGGTCGGGGTCGATGAGCACAGCCTCGCTCTCGGCGCGCTTTTCAAGGAATCGCTCCACGTCATCGTAGGGGCGCACGCGCACATCGTAGGCCTTTAGGTGGGCGCGCACGGCGGGAGTTAGCTTGCAGTCGTCGATGAAGAGCACGCGCTCGCGCCGCGACACATAGGCGAAGGCTATCACCACTGGGGTGTAGGCCACATCGGTGCCGCGCAAGTTAAAGAGCCACGCAATTTCGTCGAGCGAGGCCACAAAGGTGCTGGTGGCGCCGGCCTGCTCCACAGCCTGCATGGTGCGGTCGATTTTGCTGTCCACCGTCTCTCCGGCCAGGTCTTCGCTGTGCACATAGGCCTCGGCGCGCGGCCGCTCGGGGCGGTCGGGCCAAATTTCATCGGCAGGATAGAAGTTGGTGGCAAGCATGAAGCCGTTTTCAGCGCAGAAGTTTTCGAGGCGGTTGGCCGCCATCACCGAAAACAGGCGGCCGTCGACGGCCACGATACTGTCTTCGTCAAGTTCCGACGCAAGCCACTCGGTGATGGTGGCTTCGCCGGCTATGTTCTCCTTATGCATTTCAAATCCGCTGTCCTCGAGCTGCTCGGCAGCCTGCAGAAAATAGCGCGAGTCGGTCCACAGGCCGGCCTTGTCGAGCGTCACCACGGCAGTGCCGTTGCTCCCGGTGAAGCCGGTGAGCCAGTCGCGGAACTTCCAGTGCGGGCTCACATATTCGCTCTGGTGTGGGTCGGTGCCGGGCACAATCACGGCATCAACGTTTTTTGCACGCATGGCCATGCGCATGGCCTCGAGGTGCGGTAGTGTCTGTTTGCTCATATTTCAAGTGTATGTGGTTTTTTTGTTGTCGCGCTACAAAGTTAACGCTTTGCCCACGCAATTCAAAGCCCGCAGTGTGCTATTTGGAGCGCGTGTAGCGATAGGTGTTGGTCCATGTGCCGGCGCCGGCATTCAGCCGCTCGTCGCTCACAAGGCCAAGGCCGTTGATGCCATAGGCCACATCGATCACACACGGGGCTGAGAAGCCTGGAGCCTGCGCCACCCTCACGCAGTCGGGCAGACTGGCGCTGCCCCGGCCCAGCAATCCGGCATACCACAGGCCCAGCAGATGGTCGTTGAGGGCCAGGCGCACGGCCAGGCCCGGCAGGCCGAAGCCGTTGGCCACAGCCCTGCTGCCGTAGGTGCAGGTGATGGCCACGCTTGCATCGCTGCTAATGCAGCTCTCAAGTTGGCCGCTGGCATTGTAGGCGAATGCGGTCACCACCTCGTCGGTGTACTGCTTCAGGGGCGCCTGCTTCCACGTGCTGGCCTTTACCGACACCAGGCGCGAACTGTCGTCGTAGGCAAAGGTGTAGTCAATGCGCCGCAGCTCGGTGAGGGTGAAGGTGGAATACACCTTCGACTCGGCCGCGGTCACATAGCCGCGCGCATTGGTGGCGGTAACGTTGATTGCATGCATGGTGGCATCAATTTGGCCGCCATACTCTGCCTTAACTATGCCTTGGCCAAAAGTCTCGGCCATTGGCGCCTGCGTGCGGCGGTCGGTGGTCTTGCTGATCTTGGTGAGGCTGCCGCCCACATCGTAGGCAAACGTCCATGTGCAGTTGCCGAACAACTGCTCGCTGACCGATGTAAGGCGCGGTGCGCCCTGCAGCGCGGGTTCGTCGCTGCCGCAAGCTGCCAGGGTCACAGCCGCAAGCAGCGTAAATGCCATTTTGGCAACAATGTTCAAAAATCTCATTTTCAGTCTAAATTTTATGTTAATAAATAAGTTTCAGTGTCGGTGGGGCACATTGTCGCGCGCCAGCCCGCAGCCCGAGTCCGTGAATGGAGCCTTCGGCACAGCCATGCCACCGCCGCCCGACGGCTCAAGGCGGTAACCGCCGCCGTGGCCGCCGCCCAGCGACTTCAGCAGGCCATACAGTATGCCGCCCAAGTCCACCGACAGCGGCTGGCCCATCAGCATAATCGTGGGGGCCAGGATGGGCATGGTGCGCCAGCAGTGGGAATACACGTCGTAGTAGCGCTGAGCGCCCACGTCTACGCTGAAGTTGTCGCTCACCTTAACGCCGAGAGTGGCGCCGTAGTTGGAGTTTTGCGTGATTCCCATTGCACCCATCGAGTGGAAGTGAGGGTTGAAGTTGTATTGCCCGAATGCATTGAGGCTTAATGTGCCATTGAGCTGATAGGAGGCGCGCCCCCACACGCCATAGTCGTTCCACGCCTCGCGTCCGAAGTGGTATTTCGAGCCTGTGATGCCGGCAGTGAGCGTGAGGCGCTCGTCCACCGTCTGCGTCACCCACAGGCTGCCGGTGGCCATGTTGCCAAGCGCCGGAAGCGACGTCCGGCTGCCCGAGCCGCCCAGCAGGCCATCGCCCAGACGCGCTATCACTCCGCTTGCCTGCCAGTCGCGGCTATATGGGTTGAGGTCGAAGTCATAGCCACCCTGTTGGGCCGAGGGCTGCGCCGGCATGGAGATGTGCATGGTGGCCGGCATGGCCGCAAGGCTGTCGGCCAAGCTGCCCATAAGGCCGCCGTGCAGCCTCAGCGGCTGCGGCAGGCGGTAGTTGCTCATGGTGGGGGCCACCAGACCGGGGCTCACCACGCCCGCATAGCCCGGCCACTGCAGGCGGTAGTGCGGCAGCGGCTGGCCCAGACTGAAGCGCGGCACGTCGGGCAGCGGCTGCACCGCAGCCGCCGTCAGCGCCATGGCGGCCGCAACTGCCGCGACCCTTGCTCTCAACTTTCCTGCATCAATCATAATTGGCATATAAACATTGGACAAAAATAGCAAAAAATCGGCTGATGCTGCAAGTCTTTAGATTTTTTTGGGGCATTGGCAGCGGCAAACACTTGCAAAAGCCAAATAATCAAACTAACTTTGCACCGCTGGTTGCGCGCCGAATGCAACTGGCTCGAGGCTGCTCGGATGGTGGAATCGGTAGACACGAGGGACTTAAAATCCCTTGGCCATTGCGGCTGTGTGGGTTCAAGTCCCACTCCGAGTACTAACGGCGGAGGCTGATAATTCGATCGAATTATCAGCCTCCGCTCGTTTTATTTCCACAGATTTTTTTGCCAACCGTTGGCACTATTGGGGACTGCGCCCATTAGGGACGCGATATGTCGCATTGCTGTCGTAAGCCGCTGCGTATAGGTTTGTTATTGGACTTGGCGGCCGGTGGCCTGCAAGTAGGCTGTGCGGCAGTCGAGGTAGGAGGCCACGGCATCGCTGTAGCGGTCGCGGGCCTGGCGGCTGAGCGTCTGCGCATCGAGCACGTCGCTCATGGTGGAGGTGCCGGCCTTGTAGTAGTCCTCGTTGAGGCGCAGATTCTCATCGCTCTGCTCAATGCTCTTGCGGGCCAGCTGCACCTGCTTGTAGGCATTGTCGAGGTTGTCCCACTGGTTTTGCATGTTGATGAGCAGCATCTGCCGGTTGTCTTCGCGGTCGACCTCGGCCTTGCGCTCGGCCGCAATCTGGCGCTTGACGCTGCGGTCGCTCCACCAGTCGCTGATGGGCACCGACAGTGTGGCCAGGCCTGCCACCTTGAAGCGTCCCTCGTTGGTGAGCGTGCCATACATGCCCATGGCGCCCACCGACAGCGTGGGCAGCAGCGCGCCGCGCTTGAGGCGCGTCTGCAGCTTGGCAGCCTCCACACCCTTGTCGAGCAGCCGGGCCTCGGTGAGGCTGTCGAGAGCGGCGTGGTGGTCGGTGCGGTATTCCACGGGGTCGGGCACTGTGGCCACGGGGGTGCGGTCGATGTCGAAGTCGCCCTTGTCCATCACGCCCATATACTGGGCGAGCACAAGTTTGCTCAGTTTGATGCCGTTTTCCACCGTCAGTCGGTCGGCCGCCATCTCATTCTGCTTCAGTTCCACCTTAAGCAGGTCGTTGCGCAGCCCCACTCCGGCATCGATGGCATTTTGGGCATCGGCGTGTATCGACGCCAGTTGGCGGTCGACGGCATCAAGCGTAGCCAGCTTCTCGTAGAGCGACAGCAGACGGTTGTAGTACACCTCGGTGGTTTTCACCACATCGTCGCGCGTCTGCTGCAGCATCAGCTGCTTCACCTGGCCCTGCAGGTCGGCCAGTTTCACGGCAGTGGGGCGGCGCCCGCCAGTGTATATGGGCTCAAGCACGGTGATGTTGGCCATCATGCCGTGGCTGAACGCCTTGAACTCATAGCTGGTTGGCAGCGACGCGAGGGCGGCAGGGTTGAGTCCCAGCTGCTGCACCAGGGCGGCCAGCTTCTGCTGGTCGTCGGCGGTGAGGTCGTAGCGCTGTTTCACCATGTCGTCGCTGGCGTGGAAATACGACACTCCGGCGCTGACGGTGGGCAGATAGCTCATGCGCGCCGCCTCGCGCTGCAGCCGGGCGTCGCTGATGTCGATATTGGCGCGCTTGAGGCTGGCGTTGTTTTGCAGCGCCAGCTGGCGGCACTGCTGCAGACTGTAGGTGGCCTTCTGGGCGGCGGCCGTGAAGCCTGTGCCGAGCATAGCGGCCACGGCTGCTATGGTGATGAAGATGCTTAACTGTTTCATTGTTGCGTTTGTTTCATTATGTTGTTAGCGGTGCTGCTGCACCTTTTGCAGCATTTGCTGCGAGCGGGCCTTCTCATTCTTGAGGATGCGCTTGTGGTCTTCGAGACGGTAGATTAGCCAGTAGCCCACAGGAATCATGGTGACGATGAACAGCATCGACACCACCGTGCCAAAGCACACCACCACGCCCATCGGGCCCCACATTGGAGAGTTTTCGATTACCATAGGCACCACGCCCATCGAGGCGGCGGCGCAGGTGAGGAAGATGGGGCGCATGCGCCGCTGCGCGGCCTGGAAGGCGGCATGCTTGGCGCTGAGGCGGAACTTCACGCGCAGCTCCTCGGCGTAGTCGACCATGATGATGCCGTTGCGCGCAATGATGCCCATCAGCGATATTATGCCCAAGATGCCCGTCATGCTCATGTCCTGCCCCATGATGATGAGGCCGAGGGCCGCGCCAAGCAGCGAGAACGTGAGCGAGCATATGATGAGCAGCGACATGCGGATGTCGCGCAGGTGGAACAGCATGATAATGAATATCACGAATATCGAAATCACCAGTCCGCTATATATTTGCGGCTCGGTCTCGAGGTCGCGCTCGCGCTGGCCGCCCACCACCATCTGCACGCCCGTGGGCAGCTGCAGGCGGCTCTTGAGCTCGGCCAGGGTGGCATCGGTCACCTCGTTGAGGTTAAGCCCGTGCTGTGGCTCGGCAAACACCGACACCGTGCGCACGCCGTTGCGGCGCACTATCATGCCCAGGTTCCAGTCGGGAGAGATGGCCGACACCTGGCGCAGCGGCACGCTCACGCCGGGATACAGGCCGCTAACGGTGGAGTTGGCCAGGTCGTCGGGGGTCTGGAGGCCGGCATTGCTGTCCTTAAGCACCACGCTCACGGGATAATCGCCCTCCCACACTGTGGTGAGCGGCACTCCGCTGCCGAAGCGCATGGCCAGATTGGCCGCCACGGCCGACTTCGACAGGCCCAGTCGGCTCGACTCATCGGCGTCGAGCGCCACCTTGAGGCCGGGCAGCGAGCCGTTGAAGTTGCTGCGCACCAGCACCAGATTGCTGTCGGCGCGCATTATGGCCATGGCACGCTCGCTGACGGCGTGCAGCGAGTCGAGGTCATCGCCAGTGAAGCGCACCTCGATTGGCGACACGGCGTCGCTGTAGTCGAGCTGCTTGATGCGCACCATGGCGTCGCTGAAGTAGCCCGTGAAGCGCGGCGTGAACTCGGCCACAAGCTGCTCGGTGGCCTCATTGCCGGTGGTGTTGACTATGAACTGGGCAAAGTTGGTGCCGCCCAGCTGCGGCGCATAGGCCGTCTGGAATCGCGGCGAGCTGCAGCCATAGAATGTGGTGACGTTGGCCACGCGGCTGTCGCGGCGCATCATGTTGCGCAGGCTGTCGGCCACCACGCGCGTGCGCTCGATGGCAGTGCCTTCGGGCAGATACACTTCGACGGCAAACTGGTTGCGCGCGGCGCGCGGCATCAGTTTCTGCGGCACCACGGTGAAGAGAAACGCTCCCAGAGCCACCGAGCCGGCGCCGATGCACAGGGTGATGAACGGGTGGGCGAAGCACACGGTGATCACGCGGTTGTACACGCCCTGAATGATGTCGAGCAGCGATCGGCGGTGGGGCTTCGACGGATCGGGCTTCACACCCTTGCGGATGAACACATACTGCACATAGGGCACCACCAGCACAGCCACAAACAGCGAGGTGAACAGCACTATCGACACTCCCAGCGGAAACCACTTGACAAAGTCGAAAAACATGCCCTTGAGGGTGAACAGCAGCGGGAAAAAGGTGACCGAAATGCACAGCGTGGCGGTGATGATCGACTTGAAAAACTCGCCGGCAGCCGAGGCCGACGCGTGCCAGCGGCTCATGCCCTTGTCGATGTTCTCGATGTAGCAGTCGATGATCACAATGGAGTCGTCGACAATCATGCCCAGGGCCACGATGAGCGCGGCCAGGGTGACGGTGTTGAGCTCCACGCCAAAGGCATAGAAAATGCCAAGCGTGATGAATATGGTGATGGGGATTGTGGCTGCCGACACGCTGGCCACCCTCAGCGGCCGCAGCAGCATTATCACCACAATCACCGAAATCACGGCTATCAGCAACTCTTGCAGGAAGTCCATAATCGAGTTGTTGACCACATTGCTTTGGTCGGTGATGGGGTATATGGTGACATCGGACGGCAGCGTCTGCTTAAAGTCGTTGATTTTTGCCTTCACGTCGCGGCCAAACTGCACTATGTTGTTGCCCGAGCGCATCTCAATCGACAGCACTATGCACTTGCGGCCGTTGTTGCTCACATGCTGGTCGGCGTCGGGATACTCGCGGCGCACCGTGGCCACGTCGCGCAGGCGCACGGCCTTGCCCGTGGGGTCGCTGTATATCACCTGGTTGGCCACATCGGCCTCGGTGTTGATGCGGCTCACAAGGTGCACGGGGCGCACGGTGCTCTGGTCGTCGACGCTGCCGCTCATCACTGTCATGCCCTGCGACTGCAGCGAGGCCAGCAGCGAGGCGCTGCTGATGCCGTATTCGCTCAGGCGGTCGCGGTCGATGTACACGCCTATCTGCTCCTTCTGCTCGCCTGTGACACTGAGGTTGGCCAGCTCGGGGATGGTGCGCAGGCGGTCTTCAAGGTCGGTCATGTAGTTGTGCAGCTCGCGGTAGGAGCGCACGCTGCTCTCCAGCGTGATGAGCATGGCCGACGTGTTGCCGAAGTCGTCGTTGGCTATCAGGGCCAGCACGCCCTGCGGCAGCGAGCTTTTGAACTGTTGCAGCTTTATCTTGAACTTGCTCCAGAACTCATCCTTGTCGGTGACGTCGTCGTTAAGCTCCACAAACACGTAGCAGGCGCCGTCTTTCGACTCCGAATAGGTCTTTGACTTTTTAATCTCTTTAAATCCCCACAAAAACGACTCAAGCGGCTTGGCCACCTGCTCCTCCACCTGCTGCGAGGTGGCGCCTGGATACACGGCCACCACAAGGCCCTGCCTTATGGTGAAGTCGGGAAACTCGTTTTTGGATATGTTAATCAGCGAGAACACCCCGAAGCACACCAGCAGGCCCACAAGCAGCATCATAATGCCCTTGTAGTGCATCGAGGTTTCTATCATGTTGAGTTTGTTGTGCTTAATGCCCATAGCGCGCCTACTTTAACACCTTCACTGCCTGGCCTTCGCTCACGCGGTCCTGGCCTTCGACTATCACTTGCTCGCCGCCGTTGAGCCCCGATGTGACGGCCACGCCGCGGTTGCACACATCGCCCACGGTGACGCGGCGCATTGTGGCCTTGCCTCCGGCCACCACCCACACTATGTCGTCGCTGCCGTTGATGGCAATGGCCTCTTGGGGCACCAGCAGCTCGGCCTTGGCTCCAGCCACCGGAGCCGAAGCGCTGCACACCATGCCTGGCAGCAGGCGGTGGCCGGGATTGGACAGGCTGAGCGTCACCTGATAGGTGTGGCTCACGGCATCGGCCTGCACGCCTTTGCGAGTCACGGTGCCGGTGAAGTGCGCCCCGCCCAGAGCGGCCACCGTGAAGCCTATGCGCTGGCCCTGGGCAATCGACGACACCTCGTTTTCGGGCACAGAGATATTCACCTCAACGCGGTCGAGCTTCACCAGCTTGAAGCAGCTCACACCGGGCATCACATTGTTGCCCATATCCACGCTGCGGCGCGAGATGTAGCCGCTGAAAGGCGCGCGCAGCACACAGTCGCCCACTCCCTTGCGCGCCATGCTCACGCTGGTGCGCGCCTCGGCCAGCTTGGTTTCAATCTCCACCAGCTTGATGTCGGGCAGGCTGCCCTTGCTGTGCAACTGCGACAGGCGGCGGTAGGCGTCTTCGGCCTGACGCAGGTTACTCATGGCCATG
>CALBLR010000509.1 GCA_937896015.1 uncultured Prevotellaceae bacterium
CGACAAGCAGCACGTGACTGAGCGCGTGGAGATCGACGACATAAACTCGCCCACCATCGACGCTGCCGTGGGGGCCGACGACGCCGCTCAGCTGCGCAGCGACATCGACCTGATCGACGGCGTGTATCCGGAATTCAGCGAGCGGGACTACCTTGAGGGCAAGACGGCACCGGTGTTTTTCGGCTCGGCCCTCAACACGTTTGGCGTGAAGGAGCTGCTCGACTGCTTTGTGCGCATAGCCCCGTCGCCGCGTCCGGTGAAGGCCGAAGAGCGCGAGGTGAGCCCCTCGGAGGAGAAGTTCACCGGCTTTGTGTTTAAGATTCATGCCAACATGGACCCGAACCACCGCAGCTGCATAGCATTTGTGAAGATATGCTCGGGAGTGTTCCACCGCAATCAGAACTACCTGCACGTGCGCTCGGGCAAGACCTACCGGTTCTCGGCCCCGACGGCATTCATGGCGCAGAAGAAGGACATTGTGGAAGAGGCCTATCCAGGCGACATAGTGGGCCTGCCCGACAACGGCATATTCAAGATAGGCGACACCCTGACCGAGGGCGAAAATCTGCACTTCAAGGGCCTGCCCAGCTTCTCGCCCGAGATGTTCAAGTATATCGAGAACTCCGACCCCATGAAGGCCAAGCAGCTCAACAAAGGCATCGAGCAGCTGATGGACGAGGGCGTGGCTCAGCTGTTCATCAACCAGTTTAACAACCGCAAGATAATAGGCACCGTGGGCCAGCTGCAGTTTGAGGTGATACAATACCGCCTGCTGCACGAATACGGAGCCAAGTGCAGCTGGGAGCCGATACGCCTCTACAAGGCGTGCTGGGTGGAGAGCGACGACGAGGAGGCGCTTGAGGCGTTCAAGCACCGCAAGCACCAGTTCATGGCCACCGACCGTGACGGGCGCGACGTGTTTCTTGCCGATTCGGGCTATGTGCTGCAAATGGCGCAGCAAGACTTCCCGAAAATCAAGTTCCACTTCACATCAGAATTTTAGGGAGGCGAGCCAATATGCAGCGCAAATCTTGCTTTATTACACATATTGGTTTACCTTTGCCTCATTAATCACATAAGAGCGTAATGAGTAATATGGAAGCTAACATTCTAAGGCAACTATACAAGCAATATGCGGGCAGCGAGCCAACCGAAGTGGCCGAGCTGCCTGGAGCCGGCAGCAACCGCCGCTACTTCAGGCTTAAAGGGGCGCAGACGCTGATAGGCGTGCTGGGTGAGTGCGTGGAGGAGAACCGGGCATTCATCTACATGGACCGCCACTTTGCGGCCAAAGGGCTGCCAGTGCCCAAAGTGCTGTGCAAGAGCGACGACGACATGGCCTACCTGCAAGAGGACCTGGGCGACACGCTGCTGTTTGAGGCCATAGAGAAGGGACGCAAGACGCGCGTGTTCAGCGACGAGGAGAAGAGTATGCTCTCGGCCACCATCAAGCAGCTGTGCGAGTTCCAGTTTTTGGGCGCCGACGGCATGGATTTCTCCAACTGCTATCCGTCGCCAGAATTCAACCGCCGCTCGATATTCTGGGATCTGAACTACTTCAAATACTGCTTTCTGAAGACTACCGGGCTTGAGTTCTCGGAGAGCAAGCTGGAAGACGACTTTCAGCGCCTTGCCGACGTGCTGCTGCGCAGCTCATCGGCCACATTCATGTATCGCGACTTCCAGTCGCGCAACGTGATGATAAAAGACGGCAAGCCGTGGTTCATCGACTTCCAGGGCGGCCGCAAGGGCCCGTTCTACTACGACGTGGCCTCATTCCTGTGGCAGGCCAAGGCCAACTTTCCCGACAGCCTTCGCCGGCAGCTGATAGGCGAATACATCACAGCCCTGCGCAAATACAAGCCGGTGGATGAGGAATACTTCTACTCGCAGCTGCGCCACTTTGTGCTGTTCCGCACGCTGCAAGTGCTGGGTGCCTACGGCTTCAGGGGCTACTTTGAAAAGAAGCCCCACTTCATGCAGAGCGTGCCGTTTGCCATCAACAATCTGCGCCAGCTGCTGAAGAAGCCGTATGTGGAATACCCCTACCTGAACCAGGTGCTTAGCGAATTGGTGAATATGTCACAGTTTACAGACGAGATACAGAAGCACGCCCTCACGGTGAGGGTGATGAGCTTTGCCTACAAGAAGGGCATTCCCAACGACACGTCGGGCAACGGCGGCGGCTTTGTGTTTGACTGCCGCGCCGTGAACAACCCCGGCAAGTATGACCGCTACAAGCCGTTCATCGGCCTCGACAAGCCGGTGATTCAATTTCTTGAGGACGACGGCGAGATACTCACCTTCCTCGACCATGCCTACGCGCTGGTAGACGCGTCGGTGAAGCGCTACATAGAGCGCGGCTTCACCAACCTGATGGTGTGCTTTGGCT
The DNA here is from genome assembly GCA_937896015.1 of uncultured Prevotellaceae bacterium. GTDB lineage: Bacteria > Bacteroidota > Bacteroidia > Bacteroidales > Muribaculaceae > Sodaliphilus. Next base: position 2,393 of record CALBLR010000509.1, read on the forward strand.
GCACAGGCGGCCAGCACAGGTCGGTGTACAGCGCCCAGCACATGGCCGAGCACATACACAGCAAATTCAACGTTAAGGTGGAGCTTGTGCACCGCGAACAGAACATTGAGCAGACATTCAATCCGAAATAATTTTCTTGATGAAAGCTATGATATTTGCAGCCGGGCTTGGAACCCGGCTGCGTCCTTTAACCAACGACCGCCCCAAGGCTCTGGTGGAGCTCGACGGCAAGCCGCTGCTTGAGCATGTAATGCTCAAGCTGATAGCTGCCGGGTTCACCGACATCACAGTAAACGTGCATCACTTTGGACAAAAGATTATCGACTTTTTGGAGGCCAAAGAGAATTTTGGCGTGACGGTGCACATAAGCGACGAGCGCGACCAGCTGCTGGACACTGGCGGCGGCATACTCAAGGCGCGCCAGTGGCTTGACAACGGCGAGCCCTTTTTGGTGCATAACGCCGACATAATATCGGACTTCGACATAAAGGCCATGTGCGACTGGCACCGCCGCAGCGGGGCCATGGCCACACTGCTGGTGCGCCACCGCGACACGGCTCGCTACCTGCTGTTTGACTCAGGCAACCAGCTGCGCGGCTGGGTGAACAAGAAGACGGGCGAGACGCGCCCCGACGGATTCCGGTATGTGGAGGGGCAGTATGACGAGCTGGCCTTTGGCGGTGTGCACGTGTTGTCGCCAAGCATATTCGACGCGCTCAGCGAGTTTGCCGCCGGCCGCAAGGCGTTTCCCATTGTGCCATTTTACACGGGCGAGTGCGGCACCCACATCATCAAGGGCTACCAGCAGGCCGCCGACTACACTTGGCTCGACGTGGGCAAGCCCGACACTCTGGCCGAGGCGCAAGCGTGGCTCAACAGAAAAAAGATGACTAACGATTAACTTAACGCGGCGGCAGTGGAAAAAAAGTTACTGCTGCCAGTCGAGGCAGAAATGACCGATGCAATCGGGCGCAACTCCAACAGGGTTGCGCCCGATTGTGTCTTTGTCGAGGCCAAGGGACGAATGGTGGCTGCCGGCGGCTCCGTCGAGGCACAGCTCCTGCGCTATGCGCGGCTGCATCATGGCCGTCCACTGGCACAGTGCATCGAGGCCCACGGCAGTTTCTCCTGCCGAAGCAATCCAGCAGCCAAGGTTTAGCTGAGCCGACATCTTGAGCCAATGCACAGCATTGCTGAAGCCGCCGCACAGGGCCGGCTTCACACACAGCACGTGGGGCCTGACGGTGCGCAGCAGCTGCAGCATGGCCATGGGGTTGACCACGCCGGCAAGTTCATCGCTGAGTGCCACGGGCACCTTCGAACCTGCGCAGATTGCCGCCATTGCCTCCAACTGGCCTGCGGCAATGGGCTGCTCGATGCACTGAATGGTGTGCGGTGCAAGGCCGTTGATAAAATCAAGTGCCTCGTCGGGCCGAAGCAGTCCGTTGGCATCGAGACGGATGTGAAGTTCGGGGCACTGACGGCGTATTGCGGCAAGGGCGTCGGCCACTGGGGCGCAGTCGCCGTCGGTCATGCTCAGTTTCACTGAGGTAAAGCCTCTGGCTTCAATCCCAGCCACCCGCCGCACAGAGGCTTCAGTGTCGCCTGCCACACGGGCAAAGCCCACCACTGGCACCCGCTGCCGCCCCGCAACAAACGGTGAGTTATAGTAGAGGCGGCGGCAGCCGTTGGAAAAATCGGTTATGGCATTTTCGAAGCCATACATAATAGAGGAGAAATCAGCCAAGTCGGTCGACTCACCACGGGCCACCTGGGCGCACAGTTCGTGCAGCTTGGCCTCGTAGGCGGCCACATCGGCATACTCGGCCGAAACGCCTGGCACCACGGTGCACTCCCCCACTCCGAAAGCATCGGGACGCGACTCGTCGAAGAACCTTATGAAATATGACACACTGCCGCTGCCATCACGGCCATTGAGTTTTGCAAATTCCGCTTTCATAAGGAGAGCTATTAGTCGACGGGCTGCATCATGTTGCCAGCACCGGTTATGGAATTCAAGTCGAGGTCGTCGTCGGCACTGCCGTCGCTGCTTTGGTCATCACCCTTAATTGAGCAGAGTATGCCCAGCAGCACCTGTGCGGCATTGTCGTCGTCCTTCTCGGTGTAGAAGAAGCCCTTGCCGTCGACATATCGGGTGATGCCGAAATTGAGGATTCCCGAAGTGCTGCCGGCCTTGGCGCGCACATATATGCCGATTGGGTTGGCGGCAAAGAAGTCGCGCACGTCGGGCAGCTCGTAGGCATAGCCCTCGGTCTGCTCATAGTCGAGCATCTTCACATACACCACATCGCCAATCACGCCCACGTTCACCTGCTTGTTGTTATACTGGTAGATGTATTCGTTGCCATACTTTTGCGGGGCCTGCCCCATGGTGCGGGCGAATTCGATGATGCGGTCGAGCACCGACTGCGCATTGGCCGTCTTGGCTGCGACAACCGCATTCCACTCGCCCTGCAGATATGGGTCCTTGGCAAAGCCCACGGCCAGCGGGCCGTTGACGGTGGAAATGATGCCTGCCAGGTCGAGGGCCTTCATGCCGGGCATCTTGGCCATGGCGGCGGTGAGCTGCTGCATTTGCGGCAGCCGCGCCAGAGCCTCGCCCTTGACGCTCATGGCCACTATGCAGTCCATAGAATTGGGAATGGCCTTCAAGAAGTCGTTAGACGGCTGGCCAAGCGTGGCGCTTAGCAGCTGCACATAGTCGCTGTGGTCGTCGACCTTGATTTTGGCCGAAAGGTCGGCCGTGGTCTTGTCGATTTTGAAATCGCACACCACCGCCTTAATGTCGCTCTCGGTGAACACAGTGATAAGCGGCATTTTCTGCACCAGGCTGCGATAGGTCTTGCTCTTGTTGAGCACCGTGCCAATGCCGTCCATGTCGAAGTATGCGCTCACATCACCGTCGCCCTTCAGGCACTCCTTGGCATCGTCGTTGTCGGCAATGCTGGGCTGCTCGGCGTCGAGAATGCGGCAGGCCTCGGCCACGGCGGTCTTGGCGTCGACCAGGCGGCTGAGCGAGCCGGCCAGCAGCACGCCGTCGCCCATCACATAGTAGGTGTCGCCCGCGCCAATGTATTTCACTCCGGCCATTTCCTCAAAGCGGTTGTCGGTCATCTTCTCGATGGCCGCAACGGCCTTGTCGGTGTCGTCGATGGGCACCAGGGTCACCATTTTATAGGTTTTGCCGGTGAAAAACACATACACGTTGTGCTTGGGGTCGATGCCAGAATTGGGCAGGTCGGCCAGTATGGTGCAGAATTGCGACTTGGGATTGGCCTCCACCACCTTTTTCAGTGCAGCGGGCAGTTCATAGCCATTGTCGCCAATTTCGGCTTTATCAAGAATTTCGGGCAACTTGACGCACACCACGCCCTTGGCGTCGCGCGGAATCATTTTTTCAAGCTTGCCATTGACATTGGAGCACGACGCGGTGGCCATGACCAGCAGCAGCGCGCCCAGCAGGAGCTTAACGGATTTCATCACTTATGTTAAATATACAATCTCTTTATATAATGCAGTGCAAAGGTACAAACTTTATTATTAGCCTTGATGCGTTTTGACGATATAAATTCAACCGAATTGCGCGGATAAGGCGCGCGGCCGGCAGTTGTTTAGAATGCGTATAAAATAGCAGTTGCGCTAAATGATTATCTTGCGGCCCGTTTGCGGCCCACAGGGTGCTCGTTTTTGGAAATTTTTAGTTTCTGTTCAAAAATTATTCTACTAT
>CALBLR010000510.1 GCA_937896015.1 uncultured Prevotellaceae bacterium
AGGTCGGCCGCCGTCTCCAGCACCTGCTGCCTGAACAGCTGGTCGCTGTGCAGGCGCTCAAAAGCCTTTTTCGATGCCGCCTGGTGCGATTCCTTTTTGCTGTAGCCCGTGGCGTCGCTGGCATAGATGCCACCCAGAAAAATACCCGTCTTAAACACCGGGTTGTTGTCGCTGTCGTTGTAGGTGTCGAGCAGGGCAAATTCAATGCTCACCCGGTATTTCTGAGTCCACTCAATAAGGCGCGACTTGTAGTTTTGCTCCGTCTTCACCAAGTCGTTGAGATCGAAGTTGCCGCCAATGATGCGCTCCTCTATAAACCGCTTGCAGCGGTGGTATCCGCGGTCGAGATACACGGCTCCCACAAGCGCCTCCACGGCGTTGCCGCTTATGTAGGAGTTGTGCGACGCCGAGTGGGCCGAGGCCCTCACGTGGGTCTCGATGCGGAACTTGCGCCCTATGCGGTTCAGACTTTCGCGCTGCACTATCTTGGCGCGTGTCGACGTCAGAAACCCCTCGTGCTTGTTGGGGTACTTGTCATACAGGTAGGCCCCTACCACGGCGTCGAGTATGGCGTCGCCCAAGAATTCAAGCCTCTCGTTGTTGGCCCAGTGTCCGCTGCTGCCTTTCACCGGCATTGAGCGGTGCACCAGGGCAAGCTTGTAGTATTCTATGTGGCGTGGATAAAAGCCTGTGATGCCGTGGATAAAAACATAAAGCTCCTTATCCTTAGAGGTAAGGAGCTTTACAACCGATATGATATTGTTAAGCACCGAAGTGTTGATACTCAAGTGTTTGTTTAACCTTTATACTTCTTAACAATAATGCTTGCGTTGTGACCTCCGAAACCAAACGTGTTGCTCAGTGCGTAGTTCACCTCGCGCTTTTGCGCTTTGCCGAATGTGAAGTTCAAGTTATAGTCTATCTCCTCGTCCTTGTCTTCCGGATCATGGTTGATTGTGGGCGGGATGATGTCCTCTTGGCACGACTTCACGCAGAACAGAGCCTCCATTGCGCCGGTGGCGCCCAGCATGTGGCCGGTCATCGACTTGGTGGAGCTGATGTTCATCTCATAGGCGTGCTTGCCAAAGAGCTCGGTCACCGCCTTCACCTCCGAGCGGTCGCCCACTGGAGTGGATGTGCCGTGCAGGTTAGCATAGTCGATGTCGTCGGGTGTGATGCCGGCGTCTTCAATGGCGCGCTCCATCACCAGCTTGGCGCCAAGGCCTTCGGGGTGGCTGGCTGTGATGTGGTAGGCATCGGCCGACATGCCTCCGCCCACTACTTCGCCATATATTTTGGCTCCGCGCGCCAGTGCGTGCTCAAGTTCCTCGAAGATGAGGCACACACCGCCCTCGCCAATCACGAATCCGTCGCGCGAGGCGCTGAACGGGCGTGATGCTGTCTCGGGACTGTCGTTGCGGGTCGAGAGGGCGTGCATTGAGTTGAAGCCGCCCACGCCTGCGGGATAAACCGAAGCTTCCGATCCGCCGGTGACAATGGCGCAAGCCTTGCCCAGGCGTATGTAGTTGAACGCGTCGATCATCGCGTTGGTCGATGTGGCGCATGCCGACACCACGCCGAAGTTGGGGCCGCGGAAACCGTATTTAATCGAGATTTGGCCTGCTGCAATGTCGGCAATCATCATTGGGATGAAGAACGGGCTGTATTTCGGGCCCATGTCCTCGTGAAGCGCATAGTAGCCCGCTTCCTGCTCAAATGTGTGCAGGCCGCCGATGCCCGATGCGAAAATCACGCCCACCTCATTGCGGTCAATCTTCTCGTCGAGCAGATTGGCGTCGTTGATGGCCTGGTTGGCTGCCGCCACGGCATATTGGGTGTAAAGGTCCATGCGTTTGAACTCCTTACGGTCCATTCCGTGCTCGGCGG
>CALBLR010000511.1 GCA_937896015.1 uncultured Prevotellaceae bacterium
GAGGCTGCGCCCCGCCACTTCGCGTTTCGCCTCCTGCCAGCGCAGTTTGGCGCTTGCGCCGCCTGTCCACACCATTGCACTCAGTGCAATTGCGATTATGACCAAAAATCTGCTCATCAAATGTAAGTGACGTCTCTTTTCTATTTTTATAGTGCAAAGTTACGATATAAAAGCGTTAAAAACAAATGCCGCCATCCGCTGCCGGCTATTTGGGCCAAAGTGCGGTGTGAGCGCATTTTTTGCGGCATTTTTGCGGCGTATTGGGCTAAAAAACTGCGGCGAAAACTTTGTGGTTAACGCAATTATGCCTACCTTTGCACCGCTAAAATATATTTTTAATCAAATTAAACGTAACGAAGAATGTACTTAGATTCAGAGAAAAAGAAAGAGATCTTCGGCACTTACGGCAAAAGCAATACTGATACTGGTTCTCCCGAGGCCCAGATTGCATTATTCTCAGTCCGTATTGCCCATTTAACTGAGCACCTCAAGTTAAATCACAAAGATCATACTACTCAACGCGCTCTTAAGATGCTTGTAGGTAAGCGTCGTCGTCTGCTTGATTATCTCATCAAGACCGACATCAACCGCTACCGCGCAATCATCGCAAAGAAGGAGCTGGGCATCCGCAAGTAATCAGCCGCCCATCACCCTCCGCCAGCGAGCGGTAAAAAAATCAAAGCGCCGTCCACCATCACGAGTGGCACGGCGCTTTTTTTGCGCGAAAAACTGTGCAAACCGTTTAAGGGCATGCCCGATTTGCCGTGAAACACATATTTCCGAGCCTACCAGAATGTGTAAATATTTAATCAAATTAATACGCGTTAACAAAGCATTTTTTTTTTTAGCCTTTTATTTTATCTTTGTTAGTGATTGTTGAATATCTTTGAAATGTTTTAGGACCCCCGCTTAAGTCTCGAGGGCGTCTTAGAAACCATGGACAGCAATAAGGAAAAAGTGACTTGTATCCTAACATTTTATATTAAAAACAAACCAAGATGAAAACAAAGATTTTCTCAATGATGGCCATAGCGGCATTGCTGCTGGGCACATCGTGTTCCAACGACGAACTAAATGAGCCGTCTGCCGGCCAACCCACCACTGCCACATTCAGTGTGCAGCTTCCCGCTGGCATCAGTGCCAGCAAGGTTGCTGCCAACGGCGCCAAAAAAGCCTATGCCGACGGTAAAACCGCCACTAAGCTCACTTATATGGTGTATGACGCTGCGGCTACTACAGTCACTCCGATAATCAAGGGAACAACGAGCATCAATCTTACCGCCACGGTGCAACTGCAGCTCACCACGGGCAGGGAATACAACATAGTGTTCTGGGCCGCCGACGCCAATGCCCCCTACACGCTTTCAGACAATGGCACTGTCTCCGTCGACTACTCTAAGGTGAAGGCCAACGATGAGAGCCTCGATGCCTTCTACCGCTGCTACAAATACAAGGCAGGTGACGATGCCGAGAATCCAATTATGCTCAACCGCCCGTTTGCCCAACTCAACGTGGGCACCAATGATTCGACGGCTGCCGCCGCCTCTGGCTTCAAATTTGAAGGCGCGCAGACCATGGTCAAGGTTAGCGGTGTGGCCAACACGCTCAACCTTCTCGACGGCACAGTGGCCGGTGACACCGCTGTGACATGTGCGCTCAATGCAATGCCAGCAAAAGAAGCATTTCCAAAGGAAGGCTACAAATACCTGTCGATGGACTACCTGCTGGTGGGAGCCAAGCAGAAGACCAATGTGAATGTGCAGTGGCAAATCAACGATGGCGCAGGCATTGAGATTGCCCGAACCTTTGCCAACGTGCCAGTGCAGGGCAACTACCGCACCAACATCTACGGTTCGCTGCTTACGTCAACCAGCGACTTCAATGTTGAAATCGACCCCGCTTTCAATGAGCCCGACTATGCCACCTACACTGCCGCTCAGTTCAGAAGTGCAATGCAGAAGAACAACAGCACCATTGAGCTTTACTCCGACATTAAGCTGGAGAGCCCGTTGATCGTTTCTAGAAGGAGAGGCATAACAGTCAATTTGAATGGCAACACCATAGAGCTGACTAAAGACATGCGTTTAAACGGAAGTACCATTAAATTCGCTAATGGTAAAATAAAGTGCGATGTTGCTATCTCACAATGTCTGTGGGCATATGGCGGCTCAAACATTACCTTGGACCATGTGGACGTGATTGCGCCCAATGCAGCTGCTGCGTTTAATGTGTCGGGCAAGACGACGCTCACCGTAAAGGGAAGCAAGATTCAATGCAAAAACTATTGCGCTGCCACCAATGCTTCAACGTCGAGTGTGGTTAACATGACTTTTGAAGGTTGCGAACTCAAGGCTCAGTCGCCGCTCTTCATCAACGTGCCCGGCACGCTGACGGCAAAGAACACCAAGGCCTATGGCTACTGGCAGGGCCTGGTGGTGCGTGGCGGCACTGCCAACATCACCAATTGCGAGATCTATCAGGCCTTCAACCTCAGCGGTGCCGATGAAACGCGCACTCCCGAGGCGGCAGCCGGTCAGTATATGACTGGTGCCTGGGGCACTGGCAACGAAATTCCAATGGCAGCCATCGTGCTTGGCACTGACGCAACAAGTGCTTACCAGTACCCTACTGTGCTCAACATGAGTGGCACTAAGGTGGTGGGCAAAACCCCGTTCCGCGCCGTTGTGCAGAAGGAGGCCGGCAAAAACACGGTTACCTACGTTAACGGCGGCGGCAATACCATAGATGGCGACTGGGTGAAATAATTCCGGGACACGAATTGAAAGCGAAAAAAAACGGCGCTGGCTGCGGTGATTACTGCGGCCAGCGCTTCGCTTTCTTGTGTGAACCCATGGGGAGTCGAACCCCAATCGAAGGAACCGGAATCCTTTATTCTATCCATTGAACTATGGGTCCATAACGCTTTGGATCGCCCATAATGGACGCCAAATACTTGGCAAAATTAATGAAAAATGTGTAGCTTTGCAATAAGCAACGGTCAAAAAACAAAACAGACACCATTATGAATGTGCGAATAGAGCCATCGTGGAGCAGCGAGCTTGCCGATGAGTTCAACAAGGATTATTTTGAGCGGCTCACACGGTTTGTGCGCAGCGAGTATGCCAGCAAGCAGGTGTTCCCGCCCGGGCACGAGATATTTGCGGCCTTCGACGCCACTCCGTTCAGCAGCGTGAAGGTGGTGATTCTCGGCCAGGACCCCTACCACGATGTGGGGCAGGCCAACGGGCTCTGCTTCTCGGTGCGCGACGGGGTGCCATTCCCGCCATCGCTCAGAAACATATTCCGCGAGGTGCACGACGACACCGGCGCGCCCATTCCCGTCACTGGCGACCTCACCCGCTGGGCGCGGCAGGGGGTGCTGCTGCTCAACAGCACGCTCACCGTTGAGGCACACCGTGCAGGCTCGCACCAGAATCACGGCTGGGAGCAGTTTACCGACGCAGTTATCGCGCATCTTGCCACCCGCCGCAGCCATTTGGTGTTCATCTTATGGGGCAGCTATGCCATACGCAAGGGCGCGTTTATCGACCGTACACGCCACCTGGTGCTCACTTCGCCTCACCCGTCGCCACTGTCGGCCCATCGCGGCTTCTTTGGCAACCACCACTTTTCGCGGGCCAACGCCTACCTTCAGGCCCATGGCCAGACGCCCATCCAGTGGTGACCTCTCTCCCAAAAAAATGCAAACAAAAAAAGCTGCAAGCTTTTCACAAAGCCCACAACTTTCCCTTTTTAACACTAAATTTTAAAAATGTGATGTGTATGTTTCCCGCCGACGCCTGTTTGTGCGGCCGGGCTAACTAACCAATTCAAAAAATCAATTTGTAGGTCGGCTGCATAAAAATTAATATGCTTGCTTTGGGCCGGCCTTCAAAAACCGTATGCCTTAAAATGTTCCTATAAACTGTAGATCGCTTGCTTTAATCCACTGCAAAGTAACGGCAAAAAGATCGTCCGTGCAATACTTTTGATAAACTCAGCAAAATATTCTATTATGTGCTATTGTTTGACTATATTTGCAAATATTATTTCAATAAACAGTCTTTTTACAGAATATTTTACTTATGAGAAGTATAGATGAAACCGACGCTATGATTCTGCGCCAGTTGCAGCGCGACTCCAGCCTCACCACCAAGGAGCTGGCCGCCGCCGTCAACCTGTCGCCGTCGCCCACTTTCGAGCGGCTAAAGCGTCTGGAAAATGAAGGATACATATTGAAGTATGTGGCGGTGGTCAACCCCCTGAAGGTGGGCGACGCCATTGTGGCCTTGTGCAACATACGCCTTAAGCAGCACAGCCGCGACTACATGGAGCAGTTTGTTGACACCGTCATGCGGCTCGATGAGGTGGTGGAGTGCTACAACACCTCGGGTGACTACGACTTTATGATGAAGCTGTATGTGAAAAGCATGCACCACTATCAGGATTTCGTGATCAACAAACTCGGCACCATGGAGTCGGTGGGCAGTGTGCACAGCGTGTTTGTGATCGACACGGTGAAGAACACCCACTCCATACCGGTGCGCATCGATTAGCGCGGCATCACCCGCACGCGTCCCACCAGCGCGGCGCAGTTGCTGT
>CALBLR010000512.1 GCA_937896015.1 uncultured Prevotellaceae bacterium
CAGCGTGACCGAAATCTGGGACGGTGCGTTTTGGAACTGCAGCAGCTTGACGAGCGTCAATATATCAAACGGCGTGACCTCAATCGGGAAATATGCGTTTTGGAACTGCAGCAGCTTGACGAGCATCAGCATCCCCGGCAGCGTGACCGAAATCTGGGACGGTGCGTTTTGGAACTGCAGCAGCTTGACGAGCATCAGCATCCCCAACAGCGTAACCTATATCCGGAAATTTATATTTAAGGGCTGCACCGGTTTGACGAGCATCAACATCCCCAGCGGTGTAACCCAAATCTGGTATGAGGCGTTTTCTGGCTGCAGCGGCTTGAAAACAATCAACATGCTTGCCAAAACGCCACCAGAGTGTGCAAATCACGTGTTTGATGGCGTTCATACGCAGGTGTGCGAACTGGTGGTGCCGAAAGAATCGGTTGAATTATATAAGTCCACCTCTCCTTGGAGTGATTTCTACAAGATAACTGCAGGAATTAATGCTGCGAAGGCCGACAGGGTGAGTGTGGCGGCAGTTGGCGGTGAAATCGCCATTACCGGTGCTGACTGTGATGCTGTGGTGGAGGTGTATGGCCTGAATGGCATGCTCATTTACCGCGGGAAAGACAAATCGGTGCCTGTGCCGTCGGCCGGCGTCTATGTGGTGCGCGTGGCCGGCAAGACCGTTAAGGTGACCGTGAACTAACGCCCCGCAGGCGCAACAAGAATCAAGTGGGAGGCAAACGCCTGTAATTAGCGTTTGCCTCCCACTTTTCGCATGCGAAGGCGCGCTGCACCACCGCAAACGTTTTCAATAATGCGACTTACTATGGCAGGCGTGGGCCGAAGGCCCAGCAAGCCCATAGCCCAGGGCAACGCCCTGGGTGAAAAGCAAAACCACCCGAAAACGCCCTGAAAGAGCAAAAGCTCTACTATGCGCTACACATTCCTGCTTTCCTAAGCATTGGGCTTTCAGCCCGAGTTTAATGCTTTTGCCCTTTCAGGGCGCAATGCCGCCGCGCGTTGCTACCCAGGGCGTTGCCCTGGGCTATGAGCCGCAATGGGCTTCAGCCCGCTGCCACTGCAATTTCAGGGTAATGCATAATTGCTCTACCTAATTGGTTTGCAATAATTTGCGGCGGACGTGACATGCCATGTCCCTACGACATTCGTTGATTCACCACACGTCAACTTGCCGGGGGCAGGTGGCGTCGCGCTATGCCGAGGGCAGGCTCACCACCGTGCGCAATATGCCCAGGGCCTCGGCCACGGTAGCCACTTTGCTGATAAGGATGGAGTTGCGGCCGTTGACCTCGCGGAACTGGCAGCGGCTGGTTTGCGTCTGCACGTATTGCAATATGCGGCCGAATGCGCGTGAACGGTAGTAGGCCACATTCTCCTTGCCCACGAAGTAGATGTACATGCGGCCCTGCTTCAGCGCAATCTTCTCGATGCCCAGCGTGCACGCCAGGCGGCGCAGCGGCACTATGCGTATGAGTTCGCGTCCCATCTCTGGTATTTCACCGAAGCGGTCGCGCAGGCGGCCCTCAAACTCACGCACCTGGTCGTCGGTGGTCATGGCGTCGAGCTCGCGGTAGAGCGATATGCGCTCGCTCTCCTGCGGCACATAGTCGGCCGGAAACATAAGCTCCAAGTCGGTGTCGATGGTGCAGTCGGTCACATATTCCGGTTCGGAGCCGTCGAGCTGCTTCTCGTCGTCGGTCTGCTGCTTGAACGTGTCGGCAAACTCGCCCGTCTTCAGCTCGAGCACAGCCTCTTTAAGTATCTTCTGGTAGGTTTCATAGCCAAGGTCGGCAATGAATCCGCTCTGCTCCGCGCCAAGCAGATTGCCCGCGCCGCGGATGTCGAGGTCTTGCATGGCAATGTGTATGCCAGAACCCAGGTCGCTGAAGCTCTCAATGGCCTGCAGACGGCGGCGCGCCACTGGCGTGAGCGGATTGCCGGGCGGCACAAACAGGTAGCAGAAGGCCTTGCGGCTCGAGCGGCCCACGCGGCCTCGCAACTGGTGCAGGTCGCTGAGGCCGTAGTTCTGCGCATTGTTGATGATTATGGTGTTCACGTTGGGCATGTCGATGCCGCTCTCGATGATGGTGGTGGCCAGCAGCACGTCGTAGTCGTGGTTGGAGAAGTCGATGATGCGCTTCTCCAGCTCCTCGGGCGGCATCTGGCCGTGGCCCACCACCACGCGGGCATCGGGCACCACGCGCTTTATCATGGCCTCGAGCGACGGCAGCTGGTCGATGCGGTTGTTGACGAAAAACACCTGTCCGTTGCGCGACAGCTCAAAGTTGATGGCCTCGGCCACCACCTCGTCGTCGAGCGTGCTGATGGAGGTGAGTATGGGGTAGCGGTTGGCCGGCGGCGTGGTGATGGCGCTCAGGTCGCGCGCGCCCATCAGCGAGAACTGCAGTGTGCGCGGAATGGGCGTGGCCGACATTGTGAGCGTGTCCACATTCACCTTGAGCTGCTTAAGCTTCTCCTTGACGCTGACGCCAAACTTCTGCTCCTCGTCGATCACCAGCAGCCCCAAGTCGTGGAATTTCACCGTTTTGCCAATTAGCTTGTGCGTGCCTATCACTATGTCCACCTTGCCCTCGGCCAGATTGGCCAGCAGTTGCTTCACTTCCTTGGGCTTGCGGGCCCGGGTAAGGTAGTCCACCTTCACCGGGAAGTCTTTGAGGCGTTCCTTAAACGTGTTGTAGTGCTGGAAGGCGAGCACCGTGGTGGGCACGAGCACGGCTGTCTGCTTGCCGTCGGTGGCGGCCTTGAAGGCGGCACGAATGGCGATTTCGGTCTTGCCGAAGCCCACGTCGCCGCATATCAGGCGGTCCATGGGCTTGTCCTTCTCCATGTCGGCCTTCACGGCCTGCGTGGCCTTGAGCTGGTCGGGGGTGTCCTCGTAGATGAACGATGCCTCCAGCTCGTGCTGCAGGTAGCCGTCGGGCGGATAGGCGTGGCCCTTTTCGCTGCCGCGCTGGGCGTATAGCTTTATCAGGTCGCGGGCAATGTCTTTCAGTTTGCTCTTGGTGCGGCTCTTCAGTTTGTTCCACGCGCCCGAGCCGAGTTTGCTCAGGCGTGGCTCCACACCCTCCTTGCCACGGTATTTCGACAGTTTGTGCAGGGCGTGTATCGACACGAATATTATGTCACCGTTGAGGTAGGTGAGCTTTATCATCTCCTGGCGCGTGCCGTTGATGGAGGTGCGCACCAGTCCGCCAAACTTGCCGATGCCGTGGTCCTCGTGCACTATGTAGTCGCCCACCTCAATCTGGTTGAGCTCCTTGAGCGACAGCGCGAGCTTGCCCGAGCGCGCCTTGTCGCTCTTGAGGTTGTATTTGTGGAAGCGGTCGAATATCTGGTGGTCGGTGAACACGCACAGCTTCAGGTCGTCGTCCACAAATCCCTCGTGCACGGTGCGCAGCACGGGCGTGAACGAAATCTGGTCGCCGCGGTCGTCGAATATGGCGCGCAGGCGGTCGATTTGCCGCGCGCTGTCGCTGAGAATGGCTATGCGGTAGCCGCGCGCCATGAAGTCGGTGAACGATGCGCTTATCAGGTCGAAGTTTTTGTGGTATATGCCCTGGGGCGTGCAGTGCAGCCTAAGGCGCGCGTCGCAGCGCTGCGCGCTCTCGCCGTTGTGCAGGTCGATGCGCCGCATTGCGGCAAGCGAGCGGCTGAAGGCGGCGTAGCCGACCACCTTGCTCATTGCGTCGACGTCGGTTTCACCGGCAATCACCGCGCTGGCCGACATCTGCTCCTCGCCCACGGCCTTCACGCGCTGCAGCAGCCAGTTGGCGTCGCGGCACACCACCACCGTGTCGGCCCCGGCAAACTCAAGCAGCGAGGTGCCGGCCGCCGCGTCGCTGTCGGCGCTGCCCACCAGGCTCACCGAGGTCTCCTGGGCTTCGCTCAACTGCGTCTCCACGTTGAAGGTGCGTATGCTTTCTATGTCGTCGCCGAAAAAATCGATGCGGTAGGGCAACTCGTTGCTGTAGGAATACACGTCGAGTATCGAGCCGCGCACGGCAAACTGCCCCGGCTCGTACACATAGTCAACCTCGCTGAATCCCAACTCGCGCAGTCGGGCTGCCGTGGCTGTTAGGTCGGCTGTGCCGCCGGCCTTAAGGCTCAGCGTGCTTGCCTCCACACTTGCGCGGTCGGCCACCTTCTCGGCCAGGGCCTCGGGATAGCTCACCACCCACTGCAGGTCGGGGTTGCTGTGCCACTGGTCGAGCACCTCGGTGCGCAATATGGCCTGCGGCGGATCGGCCTGGCCATACTTGATGTCGCGCTTGTAGCCCGAGGGGAAGATGAGCACGTGCTGCTCGCCATTTATTTGGCACAAGTCGTTGTAGACGTATCCCGCCTCATCGAGGTCGTTGGCCACCACCAGATAGGGGCCCGAGAGACGCGGCAGGCGCGAGAGAAGCATTGCCGCGGCCGAGCCGGCAAGGCCGTCGACACACATCAGCCGGTTGGCCTGGTCGGTCACCATCTTAGCCAAGGCCTTGGCGCGCGGCTTGGAGTTGAACAAGTCGCACAGCTCGCCTATGGGCATCTCTTTTTCGGATTTTATTTCCATACGGATAAAACAAAAAGCGGCGCTACTGCTTCACATTGAGTATGCGGGCATACTCGCCGGGCTTGGCAAGCATGGCGGCAGCCTTGTAGAGGGCGTCGTCCGATTTCAGCCCGTATTCTATGGGGCCGCGCTGATAGTAGTAGCGTTTTAGTATCTCGTCGGCAATGAGCGTGCTCAGCTCTTTGCGGTTCACGTCAAGGTCGTGGTTGAGGTCGTGCTTAAGCAACTTCTCGAGCTTGGCAAACACGGCCGAGGTGGAATCGTTCATATAGCCCTCGGCCTTGGCCACCTTCTTAAGGTTGGCCACGCCGTCTTCACACACCTTGTCGTAATTGAACTTCTTGGGGTCGATGAAGCGCTTGAACTCGGCAA
Organism: uncultured Prevotellaceae bacterium; assembly: GCA_937896015.1. GTDB lineage: Bacteria > Bacteroidota > Bacteroidia > Bacteroidales > Muribaculaceae > Sodaliphilus. The sequence continues at coordinate 4,964 of CALBLR010000512.1, forward strand.
ACAGCGAGTCGGTGACCTCGAAATCGGCCGCGGCTGGTATCGACTGGTGCTGCGCTGCATAGCGCGAGGCGAAGTCGAAGGCCCAATTGTCGCGCACCACATTGTAGACCAAGCGGTTCATCTCGGGATACGACACCTTGATGTCGGGCGTGATGCCGCCGCCGTCGCGCACCTTGCGGCCGTGCGCCGTGCTGAACACGTGGGTCAGGCTGTCGGGCACCTTCTGAAATGTGCCGTCGGCATTGCGCCGGCTGTAGTCAATCTCCTGAATGAGGCGCCCGCTGGGAATGTAGTATTTTGCTATGGTCACCTTCAGCAGGCCGTCGAACGGCAGCTGGCGCGTGGTCTGCACCAAGCCCTTGCCAAAAGTGCGGCGACCTACGACGACACCACGGTCCTGGTCTTGCAGCGACCCCGCCGTGATTTCACTGGCCGAGGCCGAGCCGCCGTCAACGAGCACCACCAGCGGCATCTCGGGCATTATGGGTTCTTCGGTGGTCTTGTAGGTCTTCTCGTTCTGCTTCAGGCGGCCCTTCTGCTTCAGCACCTCGGTGCCCTTGGGCACAAAGTAGCCCACTATCTGCACCGCGCTCTCAAGCAGTCCGCCGCCGTTGCCGCGCAAGTCAAGCGCCACGCACTTCACCTGAGGATTCTTCTTGAAGTCGAGCAGAGCCTCCTTCACGGCGTCGGCCGAACGCTCGTTGAACGTGTTGAGCACTATGTAG
>CALBLR010000513.1 GCA_937896015.1 uncultured Prevotellaceae bacterium
GCTCATGTAGTCGTTGGCGTCGTGCAGCAGGTTGCGCAATATAAAGCTTTGGGCAATGGTGCGCAGTTTCTTCCCGTTGGTGTCGCCAAGATCGTCGCACAGCTTGTCCCACTTCAGCCATTCCGCCTCAAGTTCCCTTAATTTGTCGCGGTTGTGGCTCATTTCGGCCTTCGTCTTTTCGTTGTCGTTTAGCTTCTGCATGCTTTGGCCTATCTGCTGGTTAAGCTGGCTGGCCTGCCTTTTGCATTCGTCCAATTGCAGTGTCAGCGATTCGGCGGTGTCGCCATCGGCCATTTCTGGCTTGTTTCTGTCAAGGCTGGCCAGGGTGTCGACAGCCGCCTTAAGGCGGCCTTGCAGAGCCAGTTGCTGCTCTTTTAGCTTGCCGAGTCTTTGTCTGGCGTCAGTGATTGCCGACTCGCTGGTGGAGCGCAGCTCGGTAATGCGCTCAGGGGCAATGCCGCTGCTTTTGCAGAATTCGGCCACGGCCTTGTGTAGCTCGCCGTTGATGAGCCGCAGCCGGCTCTGTGCTGTTTGCCATTCGGAGGCTGTGCGCAGCAGTGCGGCGGCCCTGTCGGCAAGGCCTTTCACCTCGGCGGCTTCTTGCGCTGGCAGCGGGTTCCACTGTTTGGCGTAAGGGTGCAAGTCGTCGAGCCGCTTGGTGGCGTTCTGCAGGTTGGCTTTGGCTTCGGCCAGGGCCGTGACGAGTTGGCTAAGCTCTTTCTCTTTATCGCTCAATTGCTTTGCCTCATTGCAAATGCGGTCGATGAGGCTTTGCGCGTTGCCGGCCCACTCATCGCGCCAGTTGTCAATCGCTATCACGCCGTCGGCCCACTTCAGGTTGGCTTCAATGCGGTTGTCATTGTCCTTTATTGCCTGTTCAAAGTTGTCGGCTCTGGCCTTGGCGGCAGCCTTTTTGCCGCCAAGTTCAGCCAGCTTGCTATCGGCACTGGCTGCAGCTTTGCTGTGTTTGTCGGCCTCTTTCTGTTTTGCGTCGGCCTTGTCGCGCAGTGCGTTGGCCTCGCCCAACTGCTGCTGCGCTTGCTGCTTGGCTTCATTGGCCAGCTGCATTTCGCGTGTGGCTTCGTGCTCACTCGGCTCGCCGCCAAGTTCCAGCGACTGCCACAGCTGCTGTGCGGCGGCAAGTGCTTTGGCGGCGTCGTCGGCCGCTGCTGCCAATTCGGCGTTGGCTTTGGCCAGCTGCTTTTTGAGTGTGGCAGTGGTCTTCTCGTTGTGCTCAAGGGCCGATGTGGCCTCGGTCAGTGCCTGCTGCGCTTGTTCGCGAGCCTCTTGCAGAGGGCGCAGTGCGCTCTCAAACGCTTCCGCCTTCAGCTCATGGTCAATCACATGGCCGCACAGCGGGCACGTGTCGCCTGCTGTGAGTCTTGACCTCAGCTCTTTTATGTTGTCATCGAGGCTGAGTTTCACTTTGTCGTATTGCTCATTGGCCTTCGCGCTGCGCCCTTCGGCAACGGCTTTTGCTGCTTTTAGCTGCGGGGCGGCTGCGCAGGTCTTGTCGAATTCGGCTTTGGCCTCATTGGCTTTTTCCTTGGCTTTGGCTTCGCCGGCAGTGAGTTGGGCAAGATTGCTTATGGCACGCAGAGCGTTGTTGAGCATGCCGATGCGTGCGTCGGCCTTGTCGCGTTTGCTTTCAAGGGCCTTGGGGCGGAGTTTGTCGTAGCTGGCGCGCAGAGCCTCTTCTTCGGCTTTGGCAGCTGCGGCCAGCCGCTCCTGTTTTGCTTTTTGTTCGGCAAACTCATTCGCATCGTTGGCAATGGCCGTGAGCAGTGCTTTCTGCTCGCTGATGCCAAGGCGGGCTTTGCCGATGTCGCGGCTGCACTGCAGGCACTCGCCGAGCTTAGCGGCTATGGTCTGCGCATGCTCCAGCATGGGGCGGTGTGCGCTGCGGCTGTCGATCCACTTTTGTGTCTCGCTTGCACGCAGCCCTAAGTGTTCTGTGGCTGCTTTGAGCCACTTGAGTCCCGACATAAGCCTGGCGTAGTCGGCTGCAAGCCGTGTGGATTGCGTGTCAAGCCCGTTAAGCTCTTTATCGTTGTTGTCGATTTGTTCCAGCTGCGCGCGCGCCTTGGCCGACTTGTCCCACTCCTCAACGGTGTGTATCTGACGTTGCGCCTCATCGCTTTGCAGCATTTCGGCCACGGCGTGCGCCTCCTCGTTGATGCGTGCCTTGTCGGTGTCGGCCTTTTTCTTGTTGTCGAGCCAGTTGATGATGCCTTGCACACGCTTGGCGTTTGCCTCAATGCCGTCGGCCTCTTTCTTGCATTGCTCAAGGTGTGAGCGCAGTGCCTGCTCCTCGTCGTCGCTCAGCAGCTTCACGTCGTCGATTTTGGCCTTGAGACGGCTGTGGGCGTCGGCTTTCTGCTTGGTGATTTCAAATATCTTTTGGCCAATGCGCGAATACACCTCTGTGCCGGTGAGTTTCTCAAGGATGGCGCTGCGGTTGCCGTCGTCGCTTTTCAAAAATTCGGTGAACCGGCCCTGTGCCAGCAGCGTGGTGCGGCAAAACTCGTCGAAACTGAGGCCCACAGCCTCTTTGACGGCTGAGCTGATTTCGGCCGCTTTGGTATAGGTGGTGCCGCCGCACTCAAGCGTGCGCTGCAAAGGGCTCAGTTTGCCATTCTTCTTGCCATGGGCGCGGTGCACGCTCCACGTGGCTCGATAATGCTGGCCGTTGTTGCCCTCAAACGTCAGCTCCACACTGCCTTTGCCGGTGTTGCGGCGCAGCAGTTGGCGGTTGTCGGTGATGTTGATTTCGTCGTTGTTGAGCGATATTTTGTCCGAGCGTCCGGTGAGGCGCGGGGTGTTGTTGTACAGTGCCAGACAAATGGCGTCGAGGATGGTCGACTTGCCGCTGCCAGTTTCACCGTTGATTATAAACAATTTTGCCTGGCCCAGCACATCGCCCGTGAAGTCGATTTCGGCGTGCTCAATCGAAGCTATGTTGCTAATGGTTAGTTTCAGGAGTTTCATTTTGCGTCGTTTTCTGTCACCATTTCAATGGCGGTGTTAATCATTTGCCTCTCTTCGCCGGTTAGGGGCCTTTGCTGCATTTCGAAGTATCGCTCAATCAGGTCGATTGGCTTGGTCTCGGCCATTTCGCCTGCCGTGAGCGACTCAAGCGCCGCCGCCTTGCCTGCCCCTGCGCTGGCGGTGATCCTGAATTGGCAGAATCGGCAGTCGCTTTTGCCCAGCTCGGCCAGCCGCTGCGCCACGGCGTCTTCGCCGTTGGCTGGGGCGTGGCCGTCGTTGCTGGCAATGTTCAGCCGCAGGTGGCACGGCCCGTCGGGCAGCTCGCTTAGCCTGCTTACCGCCTCGTCAAACTCGGCAGGCTCTGCCGGAAACAGTGTGAGCGGCGCCGTGTCGGTGATCTCCACTTCCTTTATCTCGGGCATGTCGTGGCCGTGGAGGCCGACAATGCTCACCGAGTGGGGGTAGTCAATCTCGCCAAACGAGCAAGCCAGCGGTGAGCCGCAGTAGCGCATGCGTCCGTCGCCAAACGTCGATGGCTTGTGAATGTGTCCAAGGGCCACGTAATCGAACCCGTGTTGCAGCGCGTCGGGGGCTATGCTGTCGATGCCGCCCACCATGCTGTCGGCCAGTTGGTGGTCGAATGCTCCGCTCACCGTTAGGTGCGCTGCC
>CALBLR010000514.1 GCA_937896015.1 uncultured Prevotellaceae bacterium
GACTGTAGTCGCCAGTCTCAGCTGCGGTAAATTCCACCGAACGCGGGCTGAACAGCGTGTTTTTCACCGTCTCCTTCAGCTGCAGCTTGCCGTTTTGCCGATTGCCGTCTTTGAGGATCCACACCTCCATTTCGGCTGGCAGGAACGAAAATTCAGCCTTGGCGTCAAACTTGGCACGGTAGGTGTTGCCTGCCTCAAGCTTGAAGGGACGCGAAATCAGCCAGCAGTCAGCCGTATGATCGTAGGCATACATTTGGGCGGTGTTGCGCTCATCCTCCACCAGCGGCTTCCACGTTTCCTCACTGCCGTTGACATCAATCACATTCCAACCCTTGAAGCCGGCTGCGGTGAACTCATACTTCTGCGGCAGGTTGTCGGCCTCGCCCACAAACACTGGCTCGGTGTACTCATCTGCGCCAAAGATTCTGTTCTTGGTCTGCGACGTGACGCGGTAGGTGTAGAATGCCGATTTCACGCCGGCAGTGTCGGTGTAAGTGTTGGCTGCAAGGCCGCTAACGAGCACATCCGTGCCGCGGCGAATCTTGTAGGTGAGCGTTGCTGCGTCAAACCATCCTCCGCTTTCACCATCCACGGGAGCACTCCATGTGAGCTGCGCCTTGCCATCAACCCTTGCAACTTTCAGGTTTTGAACCTTGCCTGGATAGTCCTCGCCGCGCACGCCGGTGGCAGTCGCGCCAAGGCCGTCGCCGGCCTCATTGTAGGCCACCACCTCATAGACAGACTTGGAGGTGGCGCTCCACGACGACGAGCTGCCGCCGTGGTTGTCGGTGTAGGTGAGCTGAGCTCCGGGCGCAGTGCCCGTAATGGTGTCGATGGCAGTGCCGTCGCGGCTCACCACCACTTGAGCGATTGAGCCGAGGGGCTTGCCTCCCTTGGTGAGCGTGGGGTTGGTCCACGCAAGCTTTATGGCTGTGCCACTTATGGCAGTCGCCGTAAGGCCGGTTGCCGCTGCGGGCACATCGTCGCTCTTTATGGTGAAGGGCACGTAGAGGCCGGTGATTTGTGCATCGTCGTCATAGCCGAGTGTGCTCACCTTCTGGGCTTTGCCAGTGGTCACGTCCACGGTATATAGGTTGCTGCCGCGCCTGTCGGTCTCAGCCCAATAGAGCGTCTCGTCGGTGTGGTCAAACTCCATGCTTTGGTTGTAGGCAGGGGTCACGCCCGTGGCGCCTACCTTGGCGGTGGCGCCGGTAGTCTTGTCGATGGTATATAGGTCGCCGGCCAGCGAAATGCCATACAGCTGGCCGCTATAGGTTGCAGCCAGCGTGAGGAAACCCTGGCCAAGGTCGTACTTGGCCGTGTATGCGCCGGTGGCCAAGTCCACTGTGCCAAGCACCGAGGCGGTTGCATCAGAGTTCACGCCCAGCACCCACATGGTTTGGGTCGTGTAGTCGAATGTCATGTCGTTGTAGCCGGTGGTCATCTTCGAGTAGTCGGCCACGGTAGTGTAGGTGCCGGTGTTCACATCAAGCTTCACAAAGTTTTTGGGCGTTAGGCTTGAGCCGCTGAAGCGGCAGGTGTAGCCATAATAGGTGCCATTGGCATAGGCGCCGGCACACGATTGATAGGCGTTTTTGTACTTGGTGGTCACAGCTCCGCTGGTGAGCGAAATGGTGGCGTAGCCAAAATTTTCCACCTCCTCGTCATCGTCGTCGAGTTCAGTTGCAATCATCCAGCCAAAGCCGCTCTTGGTGGCTGACGCCGGCTTAGGAGCCTTTTTCTGCTTGGCCTGCTTGGCCGCATGCTGCGGCACGGCTGGCAACCCTCCGAGTGTGCGCACTTGTGCTGAAAGCCACGATGCCGATGTCAGCACCAACCCAATGGCGAGCACACTTTTGATTCGTTGTAGGTTCATAATGTTGGTTGATTTATTGTGAATAAAAAATAAATGAAAAGCATATTCCATGCCAATTTTCACTTACATATTTATATTTTTCGCAAAAATAACGATATTTTATTAGAATATCAGCGTTTTTCATCTGTCTTTTTCCAAGATTATTCCACAGTAAGAATTGCATGACCTGCCACCCGCCAACTCCAAATTTTCAACCTTCTATTTTCGGGGAGGTGGGGGGGTATAAAAAAAGTAAATCCTAGACTCAACGTCCAGGATCGCTTAACTAATTAACCTTCTAATACCATTAACATAAACCTTAAACAAATGAATTTCAAAACCGTCATCCCGACGCCCGTGAATTTCATAACCTTAAAAACTAATACCATGAAAAACCGATGCAAAAGTAATACAAATATGTTATGCAACATAGTTTTTGCGCCATTTTCTGTTATATTTAACTTTGTTTAGCTTATCAGAGGCTTATTTGTGAAAACATGTTACAGTTTCAGTCGCAAAACTTTGCTTCTCTGGCCGCGAGAGGGCTATGATTTTGGTAATCTCGGCATTAAGTGCTAACTTTGTGGCACGCCAAGCGCAACAGCGCACCACGGCAAAAAACATTTTAAGCAACACATTATATACACATTTCACACACCGATGAATTTTGTAGAAGAACTAAAGTGGAGAGGCATGATAAACAACATCATGCCAGGAACTGAGGAGCAACTAAATAAAGAAATGACCTCGGCCTATGTGGGCATCGACCCCACCGCCGACTCGCTGCACATTGGCCACCTGGTGAGCATTATGATGCTCAAGCACTTCCAGCGCGCCGGCCACCGCCCCATCGCGCTTGTGGGCGGCGCCACGGGCATGATAGGCGACCCGTCGATGAAGTCGCAGGAGCGCGTGCTCATCGACGAGGACACCCTGCGCCACAACCAGGAGTGCATCCGCCGCCAGCTGGCTCACTTCCTCGACTTCGACAGCGACGCGCCCAACCATGCAATTTTGGTGAACAACTACGACTGGATGAAGGACTTCTCGTTTCTTAACTTCATTCGCGACGTGGGCAAGCACATCACAGTGAACTACATGATGGCCAAGGACTCGGTGAAAAAGCGCCTTGCCGCCAACGCCGACCACGGCATGTCGTTCACCGAATTCTCCTACCAACTGCTGCAGGGCTACGACTTCCTGCACCTGTATGAGACTCAGGGATGCCGCCTGCAGATGGGCGGAAGCGACCAGTGGGGCAACATCACCACCGGCACCGAGCTGATTCGCCGCATGGCCGGCGGCGAGGCCTACGCCATCACCTGCCCGCTCATCACCAAGGCCGACGGCGGCAAGTTTGGCAAAACCGAAAGCGGCAACGTGTGGCTCGACCCCAAGCGCACATCGCCCTATAAGTTCTACCAGTTCTGGCTCAACGTGAGCGATGCCGATGCCGCAAAATACATCAAGATATTCACCGACCTTCCCGAGGACGAGATCAACGCCCTCATAGCCGAACAGGAAAAGGATCCCGGCCTGCGTCCTGTGCAAAAGCGTCTGGCAAAGGAAATCACCACTATGGTGCACTCGGCCCAAGACTACGAAACGGCCGTCGAGGCATCGCAGATTCTCTTCTCAAACAAGGCTAAGGACATACTCCACAAAATCGACGAAGACACGCTGCTGTCGGTGTTTGAGGGAGTGCCCACATTCGAGGTGAGCAAAGACGCTGTGGCCGCCGGCGTGCCGCTCATAAGCCTGCTCACCGAGCATGCTGCCGTGTTTGCCTCCAAGGGCGAGATGCGCAAGCTCACGCAGGGCGGCGGCGTGAGTGTGAACAAGGAGAAGGTGGCCGACCCCAATATGGCCATCAACAGCGACTTCTTGCTCAACGGAAAGTACATTCTTGCTCAGCGCGGTAAAAAGAACTATTACCTGCTGATTGTGAAATAAGACTGTAAAAATTTGCACGTTACGCAAAACGTGTGTAAATTTGCACCGCATTTGAGACGATGAGTCGCATTTGTTAAGATTGTCTTATGGTGTAATGGTAGCACTGCAGTTTTTGGTTCTGCCTGTTCTGGTTCGAATCCGGATAAGACAACCATGCAACGAGCGCAGCCCCGACCAGTCGGGAGTGCGCTTTTTGTTTTTTACGCACCGATAGCCTGCCTACAGCAATGCGCCCATGTTGTATAACATGCTTGACGGCCGTGTGTGGGTGGCGCGGATGCGCTAACTTTGCAACTAAATGTAAACGAACTTAACAATGATGATAAAAATGATTCAGAAATGCGCGCTGGCCGCTATGATGGCTGTGACGGCTAATGTGTGCGGCTTTGCCCAACCGGTTGACACTGCGACCGACTCCGTTTCCAGCACTTTTGCCGAGGCCAAGCCAGTCAGGCCTAAGTTTCACGGTCCCGGCTTCAGGTGCTTCATTGGTGTGAAAAATGAAGTGGGAATTGATTCGTGGGACTTTTCCCACGGCACGATCTTCGCGGTTGCCGGCAGTCAGGTGAACCCTTATTTGTTTGTGGGAGCGGGTGCCGGGCTGAGCAGTTGGCTTTTTCACGACTTCGTAAGCGCTCCGCTGTTTGTTGATTTGCGCACAGAGGTGCATAAGGCCACGCACTGCCGCACGTCGCCTTATGCCGAATTGCAGATAGGCTACAGCGTGGGCGATGTCAAGGGGCTCTACGTGTCGCCGCAAGTGGGCTGCCATTTCAGCTTTGGGCGCCGCCCATTAGGCATCAGCGTGGCCCTGAGCTACAGTGTGCAGCGTGCCGATGTGTATGATTGGATTACCAAGCAGACCTCACGGGAGAACCTGGACGGTCTTGGATTGTCAGTCAGCTTTGACTTTTAAGCGGCAATCTGGCGCGCACCCTTGCTGCCACTCCATGGCGGTGTGCAAAACGACCGACTGCGCCGACTAAGTGATCAAAATGCAACACCCAAATCGTAATAATTCTCTATCAGATAATTTATGTCAAAGTCAACCATAAAGAAGCTCCTGCAGTCGATGACCAAGGACGAAATCATAGCGATGGTGCTTGAATTGTATTCAGCCCGAAAAGAAGCCAAGGATTACCTGGAGTTTTATGCCGAGCCAGATGAGCAAGGCAAACTTGAAGAATATAAAGACACTATCAGAGAGGAGTTTTACCCCCCCCGAAGAAATCGTGAGCCGAAGTGTGCCGAAAGGCTGTGTCTGATTTCAAGAAGCTAAAGCCATCGGTTGACGCTCTTACTGAACTAATGGTATCGTATATGGAGTGGGCAATCCATATCACATATGACTATGGCGACCTATGGGAGCAGTATTACGATTCAGTGGAAGGCAACTAATCCGGCCGTTAATTTCCTCGTGACTGCCTGCGCATTCATTCGCTAACACGCAGTATGCCTCACTGTTATGGCATCAGCAGGGAATGTGGCTTTCGCTGCAGTAAGCCAAAATCTCGTCTTGAGAGGAAAATCCTTTATCACAGAATTTACGCAAGCCGCCTTTCACGTCATCAAGCACCTCTGTAGGGGCATTGATTACTTTTGTGACTTTGGTGATGAAATTTTTGAAATCAGGATTAATTCTGCAAAGCTTGTCGATTGTGTAGTAATCAAGTTCGTTCCTCTTGGCGGGGAAAAGCTCTTTCGTGTCGTCGCTGTATGGCGACAACTTGATTACACCAATGCCGAAGGCTCTGTTCAAGCGCGCCATTTCCTCCATCACGTCTTCGCTTATTTCAAAGGCCACAAGATAGCCATAGTTTGCCCAACTGCTATTGGACAGCGCTTGAAAATAATACTCCTTTAGCTGATGGTCGCTACTTATTACGCGCTTCAACTCATAGGAGTACAGTGCAATATATTCTTTCGTTTCGGCCGCTTTTAGCAGTGAGCGCGTTGCCGCCTCTTGAAACTCATTGTATTCCACCCCCACCATGTCGGGGTGTACCCACTTTTGCGCCTGATCGGCACGGTTAGAGCTCTCGTGAAAAATGGTTTTTGACTGGATGTTATGCTCCAGCAGGTAGTTTGCAAGCAAGCGGTGAAGGCTGCGCTCCCTATATGGCTCCTGCCTTGACGGTTTTGCCGGCTTCTCCTGTTCCATAGCCGCTGTTGCTGTTGTAGCAGCAGAAGAAGTCTCAGTGGTGGCAATCAGATGTTGCAATTCATCGGCATACTTGGTCACGTTGCAGCAAGTGCCTATTGAACCCGTGGAATTTTTCAGTTTTTGCGACATGGCGCTTCTTGGTATGACCACATTCAGCCACTTTACTTCCCGCCTGTGCGGTAAAGCATGGTTGGGAGCGTAATAATAGTCTCCCAATATCTCGGCCACGCAATACCCCCCTTCTCCATTTGAGGCGAGAACGACATCGCCACGCTTTAACCCATAACATATGGTCCAAAGAAAACCAATCGAATTGCGGGCGGTGACTGCTGATTTATCGGAGTTGACCTCCAGGAACTTTGCAATAAGTTTTTGGCGCCACTCATGCTCATCATCATAGGGTATGCTTGAAAGATCATAGTCCTTTAAGAATCCAATTCCTATGTAATTGTTTTTAAGACAGTCGCTAATGTACTTACTGCCCTCGCCCAACATAATTCGGTTATATTGCTTCATTGCATTTTCGTTTTTATTGCTCACTAATGGTTTATCGCTTCACAAAGATACGATTTGTGAAGCGAGTGCCAAAAAAACGGTCTTCGTTTTTTTGGCGTGCCGGTGCAATTCTCATAAAAGTGGCGAGTGGTGGCGGTGAAGGAGGCGGGCAAGCTCGCCTATGAGCAGAACGGGCGATGTGCCCACCACTATTATCACCCAGTCGAGCAGCTTGAGCGGCTGCAGGTTGAACATCTCGCCGCCGAAACTCACTATCAGTATCTGGCCGAGGAATATGAGCAGCGCTATCATCAAGAAGCCGCGGCAGCCCTTGAGGCGCAGTGCTGAGTGGCCTGTGGCAAAGGCACGGGCGTTGAACATGTTCCAAAACTGCATCATCACAAATGTGGTGAAGAATATGCTCGACTCGTAGGGCTTGATGCTGTGCAGTTGCATACACCGCAGTGCCACAAGTTCA
>CALBLR010000515.1 GCA_937896015.1 uncultured Prevotellaceae bacterium
CACGCCAAAGTCGGGGGCTATCGAGAGCAGTGTGCCTTCGGCACACCTCACGGAATGCCTTAGCAACCCGCCAACTTGCTGAGATTGCTACTTTTTCAGTGCGTTCGGCATGCCACGTCCATACAACCAAGCAATTACAAATTAGCCTATTAGCTACTTTAGGGAGATACTGAGAGGGCTAAAAAAAGAAAAAATCCGCGAAGCCTGTTAAGGACTTGCGGATTTTGAAAGTGGAGCATAGGAGACTCGAACTCCTTACCTCAACACTGCCAGTGTTGCGCTCTACCAGATGAGCTAATACCCCATTGCGGTGCAAAGGTAGTGATTTTTTGGCTCTCTCCAAATGTTTTTGCGTTTTTTCTGCAACCGGGGCACGTTTTTTTTCGATTTTCACGCCATTTTGTCGCCTTGGCGCGCATTAAGAACTGTGAGAAGCGATGCTATTTCGGCATTGATCTCGGCCGGCTTCACCCCCCAATGTGGACTTACGAGCAGCGACTGCGGCGACTGCGACACAAAGCGCTCGAGAGCCACAGTGGGCGGCAGACGCCGTATGGCCTCGACGCACAGCTGCGCATAGTTCTGAGCCGTGAACTGGTGCAGCCGCTGGCGCCACTGCCCGAAGTCGGCCGCAAGGCGAGTGCCACGCACCACCTGCATTTGGTGGAATTTGAGCGTGGACAGAGGCAGCCGGGCCACACGGTCTACCGTGGCAAGCATCATGTCCTCGTCCTCGTCGGGAAGACCGAATATCAGATGGCCGCCGCAGTCGATGCCGGCCTCATGCAGCATCAAAGCGGCGCGCCGGGTGTCAGCCCAGGTGTGGCAGCGGTTGATGAGCCGCAACGTGCCGTCGTGACTCGACTCGATGCCAAGTTCCACCGCCACATAGGCGCGGCGGGCAAAGTCGGCCAGCAACTGGGCCACAGCCTGCGTGACACAATCGGGCCTTGTGGCCACCACAATGCCCTCCACCCCACTGCAACTCAAAGCCTCAGCATAGACGCGATGCAACCGCTCTATGGGTGAATATGTGCCGCTATAAGCCTGAAAATA
>CALBLR010000516.1 GCA_937896015.1 uncultured Prevotellaceae bacterium
AAAAATCCCCCCCTGCGAGTAGATGGATTACTCAATCGTTGATTTCTTAGCCCTGCTGGGCGCTGTGGGCCTCTTCCTGTACGGGATGAAGGTCATGAGCGAAGGCTTGCAGAAAGCCGCCGGCAGCCGCCTGCGCGGCATTCTGTCGGCAATGACCAAAAACCGTTTCACGGGAGTTGCCACAGGCATCCTCATCACTGCACTTATCCAAAGCTCGTCGGCATCGACGGTGATGGTGGTGAGCTTCGTTAACGCCGGACTCATGTCGCTGGCACAGTCAATGGCCGTAATCATGGGTGCCAATGTGGGCACCACCTTCACGGCATGGATAGTGTCGATTTTCGGCTTCAAGGTCAACATGTCGGTGATGCTGCTGCCCATTATGGCGTTTGCGGTGCCCATGCTGTTCTTGAAAAACAACCAGTACAAGTCGATAGGCGAGTTTCTGATAGGCTTCACCTTCCTTTTCATGGGCCTTGAGGCCATAAGCGCCAACGTGCCCGACCTCAGCAAGTCGCCCGAGATATTCGAGTTTCTGCAAAGCTACACCTCCATGGGCTTCGTGTCGGTGCTGGTGTTCCTACTTGCCGGCATAGTGGTGACCATGGTAATCCAGTCGTCGGCCGCCACATTTGCCATTGTGCTCATTATGGCCACAAAGGGCTGGATTCCGTTCAACATGGCTTGCGCCATGGTGCTGGGCAGCAACATAGGCACCACCATCACGCCCATTCTGGCCTCGCTCGGAGCCAATGTGGCAGCCAAGAAGGCCGCTGCGGGCCACTTGCTGTTTAACTGCCTGGGCACCCTGTGGACGCTTGTGCTCTACTTCCCTTTCATCACCCTCATCGTGTGGATCACGAAAGACATCTTCCACCAGGGCGACCCCACCGAGCTGTTCACCTACATCAACAGCAATCAGCACGATGCCGCCACCATAGCCCGGCTGCAGTTCTCCATGTCGTTTGGCATGTCGATGTTCCACACGGTGTTCAACCTTGTGAACCTCTCCGTAATGATATGGTTCACAAAAACCTACGTAAAAATCGTGAACTTCTTCATAAAGACGCACAGCAAGGAAGACGAGGAGTTCCAGCTGAAATACATATCGGCGGGCCTGCTCAGCGCCTCAGAG
>CALBLR010000517.1 GCA_937896015.1 uncultured Prevotellaceae bacterium
AAACAATAATAAATATCAGCTATGAGCGAATCTGTGAATATCAGAGAATTAAACGATTTAATCGCAAGTAAAAGCAATTTTGTGAGCCTGATCACCCAAGGCATCGGCCAGACCATCGTTGGCCAGAAGCACTTGGTCGACTCGCTGCTTGTGGCTCTGCTGGCCAACGGCCACATCCTGCTCGAGGGTGTTCCCGGCCTTGCCAAGACGCTGGCCATCAAGACTCTGGCTCAAACCATCAACGCCAAGTACAGCCGCATCCAGTTTACCCCCGACCTCTTGCCGGCCGATGTGACGGGCACAATGATATACAGCGCTCAAAAGGAGCGCTTCGAGGTGAAGCCCGGCCCGGTGTTTGCCAACTTTGTGCTGGCCGATGAAATCAACCGCGCCCCGGCCAAAGTGCAGAGCGCCCTGCTCGAGGCCATGCAGGAGCGCCAGGTTACCATTGGCGACCAAACGTTTAAGCTCGACGAGCCGTTCCTGGTGATGGCCACCCAAAACCCCATCGAGCAGGAGGGCACCTATCCGCTGCCCGAGGCCCAGGTCGACCGTTTCCTGATGAAGGTGGTGATTGGCTACCCCAACAAGGCCGAGGAGCGCGAAATCATACGCATGAACGTGGCGGGAAGCAAGCCCAAGGTGCAGCCGCTGGTCACCCCGCAAGAAATAATCGACACCCGCAAGGTGGTGGAGCAAATCTACATCGACGAGAAGATTGAGCGCTACATAGTCGACATCGTGTTTGCCACCCGCTTCCCCGCCGACTACCAGCTCAGCGACCTCAGCGGCATCATCTCGTTTGGCGCCTCGCCTCGTGCCTCAATCGGCATGGCGCTCGCGGCGCGCGCCTACGCCTTCCTCAAGGGCCGCGGCTATGTGATTCCCGAAGACGTGCGCGCCGTGTGCCACGATGTGATGCGCCACCGCATAGGCCTGGGCTATGAGGCCGAGGCCAACAACATCACCGCCGACGAGGTGGTGAGCGAGATTCTCGATAAGATAGCAGTGCCCTGATGCCCACTCCTGCGGCGTGGGTCATGGGCCCAAGTGACGCCATTGTTTGTTACTTTACACACAGGAACCACTCAATAGAGATTTTTGTTATATGGACACCAACGAACTGCTGAAAAAGGTACGCAAAATTGAGATCAAGGCCAAGGGCCTGTCGCAAAACATATTCGCGGGCGAATACCACTCGGCCTTCAAGGGCCGCGGCATGACCTTCAGCGAGGTGCGCGAATACCAGTATGGCGACGATGTGCGCGACATCGACTGGAATGTGACCGCGCGCCACAACCGCCCATACATCAAGGTGTATGAGGAGGAGCGCGAGCTCACGGTGATGCTGCTGGTCGACGTGTCGGGCAGCAAAAACTTTGGCGCCGTGGGCATCGACAAGAGCGACATGATGACCGAGATTGCCGCCACGCTCGCATTCTCGGCCATTGAAAACAACGACAAGGTGGGTGTGCTGCTCTTTTCCGACAGAGTGGAGAAGTTCATTCCGCCGCAAAAGGGCCGCAAGCACATTTTGCTGCTCATACGCGAGCTGCTCAACTTCAAGCCCACCGGCCGCGGCACCGACCTCAACATGGCTCTTGAATACCTCACCAAGGTGATTAAAAAGCGCTGCTCGGCTTTCCTGATTTCCGACTTCATCGACTCGGGCGACTACAGCCGCTCTATGACCATTGCCAACAGCAAGCACGACCTGATAGCCATTCAGGTGTATGACAAGCGCGAGGCGCAGATGCCCAACGTGGGCCTCATGAAGGTGGCCGACGCCGAGACCGGCGCCGAGCGCTGGATCGACACCGGCTCGAAGCGTGTGCGCCAAGCCTACGACAAGTGGTGGTATCAGCGCCAGCTGGCCATGAGCGGCACTTTGCAGCGCTCCAAGGTCGACCTGGCATCCATCTCCACCAGCGACGACTATGTGAAGGCGCTCATGGTGCTGTTTAAGCGCCGGGCCGTGGCCCACTGAGGGGTGGGGCTAATGTGAAAACTTTTTACTGCGAAACGATGAAAAATAAACTTACGATAACTCTGCTGCTGATTGTCATGGCTCTTGCCTGCCCGGCGTGGGCCGCAGCCGCGCCCACCACAGTAAAGGCGCGTCTCGACTCGGCCGTGCTGCTCATGGGCAACGTCACCACGCTGCACATCGAGGTGGTGCAGGACAAGGGGGTGAAGGGCTATTTTCCCGTCGACAGGCTCGACACGCTCATGGCCGCCGTTGAGGTGGCCGCCCGCCCAAAGCCCGACACTGTGGACCTTGGCAACAACCGCATCCAAATCAATAAAAGCCTCATAATCCAGTCGTTTGACTCGGGCATGTATATGCTGCCGCCTGTGGCCTACATCACGGGGGCCGACACGGTGAAGTCGGCAGGCGTCACCCTCAAGGTGGTGCCCGTCAAGGTCAATCCCCAAGGCGGCGTGCAAGACTTCAAGCCTGTGGAGCAGGTGCCATTCAAACTGTTCGACTGGGTGCCCGACTTCATCAGCGACTACTGGTGGATCTATCTGCTGGTGTTCCTGCTGGTGGCCAGCGGCATTGCCGCCTACTTTGTGTGGTTCCGCAAGGGCATCAATCCGCTCAAGCCGGCCAAAAAGCGCCTGCCGCCCTACGACGAGGCCATGCAGGGCCTTGCCGAACTCAAGCAGCGCCAGCTGTGGCAAAACGGCGAGGAGAAGGAATACTACACCGTGCTCACCGACATTTTGCGCGTCTACATATTCCGCCGCTTCAGGGTGAATGCAGTGGAGATGACTTCGAGCCAGATTGTGGACACGCTTAAGAAAAACGAAGAGACAAAGGCTGTGAACGAGCAGCTGAGCGAAATCCTGGCCATGGCCGACTTCGTGAAGTTTGCCAACGTCAAGCCCATTGCCGACGACAACGACATGGCCTACCAGCGCGCCCTGCACTTTGTGGAGGCCACACGGCCCGTCGAGTCGCCCGCCGCCGGCGACGGCAAATCAAAGGCAGCCGAGCCGCGAAAGGAGGCCGCGAAATGAATCAGCTAATGCATCCCGGCTACCTGTGGCTGTTTTTGCTCTATGTGCCCCTCATCGCATGGTATGTGCGCAAGCACCGCGTGGCGCAGCCGTCGTTGCGCCTGTCGTCCACACAGGCCTTCAGTTCGCTCGGCTTCAGCTGGAAGGTGGCTCTGCGCCACGCCATGTTTGGCGTCAGGCTGCTGGCCATAGGCTGCCTTATAATAATTCTGTGCCGCCCGCAGACGCACGACAGTTGGTCGACGTCGGAGACCGAGGGCACCGACATAGTCGTGGCCCTCGACGTGTCCACCAGCATGCTGGCGCGCGACTTCAAGCCCGACCGCTTCACCGCCGCCAAGGAGGTGGCTGCGCAGTTTGTGGGCGAGCGCCCAAACGACAACATCGGCCTTGTGATTTTTGCCTCCGAGGCGTTTACCCAGGTGCCCATGACCAACGACCAGACGGCCATAATCAACGCCATCAACGACATCACCATAGGCGTGCTTGAAGACGGCACGGCCATTGGCGACGGCATCGCCACCGCCATCAACCGCATCAAGAGCGGCAAGGCCAAGAGCAAGAGCATAATCCTGCTCACCGACGGCAGCAACAACACCGGCGTGGTGGCCCCGATCACAGCCGCACAGATAGCCCGCAAATACGGCATCAAGATCTACACCATAGGCGTGGGCACCAACGGCAACGCCCCATATCCGGTGGCCATGTACAATGGCGCGCTGCAATATCAAACCATGCCCGTGGTAATCGACGAGGCCACGCTGCGCAAGATTGCCTCAATCACCGGCGGCACCTATTTCCGCGCCACTGGCAATGGTGTGCTTAAGCGCGTGTTCAAGGAAATCGACAAACTTGAGAAGACCCGCATGGACGTGCGCAACTTCAGCCACACCGAAGACGCCTACATGCCTTGGGCACTGCTGCTGTTGCTGCTGGTGACCATCGAGCTTGCGGCGCGCTACACGGTGCTGCGCAATGTGCCTTAGCCGCTGCCGGGTGGAGTTCTCATAAAACTATATATATACAAGTTAGATTATGTTCAGTTTTGCAAACCCGCAATATTTATATCTGCTGCTGCTCATCCCGCTGTTTGTGGGGCTTATGCTGCTGTCGCGGCTCATGCGCCGCCGCAGCCTGGCGCGCTTTGGCCGCCCGGACGAGGTGCAGAAGCTGATGCCCGACGTGTCGGCCTACAAGCCGTGGGTGAAGCTCGGCATCGAAATGCTGGTGCTGGCCATGGTGGTGGTAGTGCTGGCGCGTCCGCGAGCCGGCGCCGTGAAGACCTCCAGCAGCCTTAATGGCATTGAGGTGATGATAGCCGTCGACGTGTCGAACTCGATGAAGGCTTCAAGCACCGACGACCCGCAGGGCGTGAGCCGTCTGCAGCAGGCCAAGCTGATTCTTGAGAAGCTCATCGACCGCTTCAACAACGACAAGGTGGGCCTCATTGTGTTTGCCGGCAACGCCTACATGCAGATGCCGCTCACCGCCGACGCCCAGTCGGCCAAGCTCTTCCTAAACGACATCAGCACCAACATGGCCCCCACGCAGGGCACAGCCATAGGCGCGGCCATAGGCATGGCCATGAAGTCGTTTTCACACAACTCCAAGGCGCAGAAGGCCATCATCGTGATCACCGACGGCGAGAACCACGAGGACGACGCCGTTGAGGCCGCAGCCGAGGCCCGCAAGGCCGGCGTTCAGGTGAATGTGATGGGCGTGGGCTCGACCAAGGGCGCCCCGATTCCCGACGGCGACGGCGGATACATGCGCGACGACGCCGGCCAGGTGATAAGCACAGCCCTCAACGAGGACATGGCGCAGAAGGTGGCCGACGCCGGCAAGGGCATTTGCCTCAACGGCAACGACGCCGATGCCGTCGAGCAGCTCACCGAGGCCCTGTCGAAACTGTCAAAAACGGGTCTGGCTCAGGTCAGCTACAGCAAGCACGACGAGCTGTTCCCCATATTCGCCTGGATTGCCCTGGTGCTGATAGTGGCCGGCACGTTTGTGCTCGACCGCAAGAACCAGCTGCTCAAAAAGTATAATTTCTTCTCTAAAACCACCGAAAGGAAGTCAAACAATGAATCTAAAAAATAGCATGATGGCCCTGATGGCCGTGGCCCTGATGGCCGCAGCCCCGTGCGAGGCCGGCGCGGCAGCTTCGCAGCAGCAGCCGGCCTCAGCAGCAGCCACGGTCAAGAAGGAGCGCAACCACATCCGCAGTGGCAACAAGCTCTACAACGCCAAGCGCTATGCCGAGGCCGAGGTGGAATACCGCAAGGCCCTGCAGGCCAACCAGCGCTCGGTGATTGCGCAATACAATCTGGCCCTGTCGCTCATACGCCAAAGCGGCGCCTCGCAGCAGGGCGGCAAGGACAATCCCGCCTCGCAGGCCGCACAGCTGCTGCAAAACGTGGTGAAGACTGCCGGCAACGACAAGCCGCTGCAGTCTCGCGCCTACTACAACCTGGGCAACATAGCCTATGGCGCGCAGGACTACAAAAACGCGGCCGAGCTCTACAAGTGGGCGCTGCGGCTCAATCCGGCCGACAACGAGGCCCGCTACAACCTGCGCATGGCCCAGCTGAAGATGAAGGACAACAACCAGAACAAGAATCAAAACAAGCAGAACCAGAATAAGGACAAGGATAAAGACAAGGATAAAAACAAGCAGCAGCCGCAAAACCAAAAGCAGCAGCCTCAGCCGCAGTCCGACATGAGCCAGCAAAACGTCGACCAGATTTTGAAGACCATGCAAGACGAGGAGCGCGCCACGCAGCAGAAAATGAATGCCGCCAAGCAGCGCATGCAGCAGGCCGAACGCATGCGCACGCGCAACAAGTGGTGATGCTGGCTCACATTACAGTAAATATGGATATGATGACTACTAATAGCAGATATAAATCATTTGCAATGGCACTGGCCGCGGCACTGCTCACGGCCTTTGCTGTGAGCGCCGCACGCTTCACGGCCCACGCTCCGCGCCAGGTGGAGGTGGGCAGCGTGTTCAATGTGGTGTTTGCCCTTGAAAACGGCAGCGGAAGCGGCGTGCAGGTGCCGTCGGTGAGCGGCCTGCGCCTGCTCTACGGGCCGGCCGTGTCGCGCGGCTACTCGTCGGTCACCGTCAACGGCCGCACCACCAGCAGCACCTCGGAGGAATACACCATGACCTACACGGCCAAGTCGCCGGGCACCTACCGCATTGGCTCGGCCTCGATCACCGTCGACGGCCGCCGCATGACCACCAGTCCCATCACCATCCAGGTGGTGGGCAAGGGTCAGGCCGCATCGCCCGCCCGGCAGCAGGCCGCCCCGTCGGGGGCCATGGCCGGCATGCCGGCCCTCAGCAACCCCATGACGCAGTCGGCCGGACGCGAGGTGAAGGGCAGCGACCTGTTTGTGCGCATATCCATGTCGAAGGAACATGTGTATGAGCAGGAGGCAGTGGTTTGCACCATAAAGCTCTACACCAAATATCAGGTGTCGGAGTTCTTGTGTACCAAGCAGCCGTCGTTCAACGGCTTCCTCATCGAAGAACTGCCGCTGTCGCCTTCGCTCAACAAGGTGGAGCGCGTCAACGGCCAAAACTACATGGTGGCCGAGCTCAAAAAGTGCATTCTGTATCCGCAGCAGTCGGGCCGGCTCACCATCACCTCGGGCAACTACGATGTGAAGGTGGTGCAGTACGACAACTTCCACACCCAGTTTGGCAGCATCTCGCAGCCCGTTGAGAAAAAACTGCAGGTGATGAGCAACCAGGCCTCGGTCAACATATCGCCGCTGC
The DNA here is from genome assembly GCA_937896015.1 of uncultured Prevotellaceae bacterium. Classification (GTDB taxonomy): domain Bacteria; phylum Bacteroidota; class Bacteroidia; order Bacteroidales; family Muribaculaceae; genus Sodaliphilus. The sequence continues at coordinate 6,812 of CALBLR010000517.1, forward strand.
CGTCGCCCAAACCCGCCAACTTCAGCGGCGCCGTGGGTGTGTTCACCGTCACCTCGTCGGTGACACCCCAGGCACTCAAAACCTATGCCCCGGCCACCTACAGCCTGGTGGTGAGCGGCACCGGCAACCTTAAATACATCAAGAGCCCCGAAGTCAAGTTCCCCTCGCAGTTCGACACCTACGACCCGCAGAGCAAAATCTCGGTTCAGCCCAACGGTGGCAACGTGAGCGGCACGGTGCGCTTCGACTACATGTTTATTCCGCAGTTTGTGGGCAGCTTCAAGGTGCCCGGGTTCGACTTCACGTACTTCAACACCCAATCGCAGTCCTACGTCACCGTGCACGTGCCCGGCCACAACCTCAGCGTGGCCAAGGGCGCGGGCAAGCCGTCGAGCCACTACAAGCTGCAGAACTCCGACATTCACGGCATCTTCCCTGCCGGCGACCTTGGCCTCAGCCACAGCCAGAGCCACTATGTGGCCGGTGTGGGCTACTGGCTGCTCTACGTGCTGCCGCTGCTGGCATTTGCCGCGCTGCTGGTGATGTACCGCAAGATGCTGCGCGACCACAGCAACGCCACCCTAATGCGCACGCGCCGCGCCAGCAAGGTGGCCCAGCGCCGCCTCAAGGCTGCCCGCCGCTTTATGCAGCAGGCCGACTCCAGCGCCTTCTATGCCGAGGTGCTCAACGCCACTTGGGGCTATCTGAGCGACAAACTCAGCATCCCCGGCTCGGAGCTAAACAAGGACAATGTGCAGGCCGAACTTGAGGCCTATGGCGTGCCGGCCGACATCACCGCGCGCACCCTGGCGCTGCTCGACAAGTGCGAGTTTGCCCAATACGCTCCCGAACTGGCCGGCGGCGACATGCAGCCGCTGCTCGACGAGGCCGCCGCCGTGATGGACGCGCTGGAAAGTGTGAAACGTAAAAAAACACAGCAATCATGATGATCAGCATTATCAAGACCACAATAGCTGCCGCCGCCATCATTCTTGGCTCGGCCGCCGCCTGGGCCGGAAGCAACGCCGCCGCCGAGGCCGGCAAAGCCTATGCGGCGCAAGACTACAACAAAGCCCTCGAACTCTACGGGCAGGCCGCAAAGGCCGACGGCGTGTCGGGCAAGCTCTACTACAACATTGCCAACACCCACTACCGCCTCAAGGACCGCGGCCAGGCAATTCTCTACTACGAGCGGGCGTTGATGCTCGACCCGTCGAACTCGCAGGTGCGCGCCGACCTTGAGTTTGTGCGCGAAAAGTGGCAAATCAGCGAGGACACTGGCGCCTCGGTGGCGGCCGACACCGTGGGCCGCCTCTCCACCAACACCTGGGCCACCATTGCCGTAGTGGCATTCCTGCTCACGCTGCTGCTGGCGGCCGCCTATGTGGCAGCGCCATCGGTGGCGCTGCGCAAGGTGGGCTTCTTTGGAGCCGGCGTGACGCTGGCCGTGTGTGTGGTGGCCAATGTGTGCGCCATCTACATGTATGGCCGCGCCACATCGCACGACTGCGCCATAGTCACCGTGCCCCAGGCCACACTCGGCACCGCACCGCGCCAGCCCAAGGGCAAGGAGGTGGCATTCAAGCTCAAGGAGGGCTACAAGGTGCAGCTGCGCGACTCGGTGAGCTCGCGCAACGGCCTGGTGACCGAAAAGTGGTACGACGTGGAGACTTCCGACTCGCGCCGCGCGTGGGTCAGCGCCAAAAGCATAACCATAATCTGACCCCGCGCCATGACCGGACTGCTCAACGCCCTACAGCAAATCGACGCCTCGGCCCTGCTGGCCGTCAACGGCGCCCATTGCCCCTATGCCGACAGCCTCATGTGGCTCATTTCGGGCAAACTGGCATGGCTGCCCATGATAGCGGCTCTGTTGTGGGTGCTGTGGAGGCGCGGCTGGCGGCAGATGCTGCTGGCGGTGCTGGCCCTGGCTTTGGCCATAGCCCTGGCCGACCAAGTGTCGTCGTCGCTCATCAAGCCGCTGGTGCAGCGTCTGCGCCCCACACGCAACCCCGACCTAATGCAGCTGGTGCACATCGTGCACGACTACCGCGGTGGCATGTATGGCTTCGTGTCGAGCCATGCGGCCAATGCCTTCGCCTCGGCACTGCTGCTGGCCATGGTGGTGCGCGGCCGCCACACGGCCGCGGCCTTGGCGGGGTGGGCCGCCGTGGTGTCCTACAGCCGCGTCTACGAGGGCGTGCACTATCCGGGCGATGTGGTGTGCGGAGCCGTGGTGGGCGTGGCCGCGGCCATGCTTGCCGCCTGGGCCTACCGCCATGCCTGCCGCAAGTGGCTTGCAGGCCGCGAAACAGCCGTGCCGCCAGCCGACGCAAAAGTGCTTACAATTTCCGTTATTGCTAACTTGTTGATACTGGCCGTCATAGCAATTTTTAATTGATTTTTGCAATAAAAAGTGGCTAAAAAGTTTTGCTATGTCAAACTTTGTGCCTACATTTATACCAAATAAATAACACAACTTTAAA
>CALBLR010000518.1 GCA_937896015.1 uncultured Prevotellaceae bacterium
GTATTGCTCCACATTCGAGGTGAGGTCGCCCAGCTTCATCAGGTCGGCCTTGTTGCGGATGAGGAACGGATTGGCCTCGGTGCCTGCTCCCTCGAAGAACTTGGGCGCCACCTTGAGCGTGTAGAAGCGCGGACGCAGAGTGGCGTCGGCGCTGTAGAGCACGATGGTGTCGGAGCCCGACTCGGTGCCAATCTTGTACACGCCGTCTTCGATGGAGCCGCAGTGACCCTTAAGGGTGGTCTTGCCGTCGACATAAAGGGCAACCTTGGTGCTGCCAAGCAGGGCTGTGCCCACGTTGGCCGACACATAGTTGGTGTTGTCGGGGAATGCGCTGTCGAATTTCAGCACCGATGCGCTGAGGTCGGCCACGGCATTGCCGTCAAGCCCCTTGATGCGGGGGTAGTAGCCCTCGGTAAACGTCCAGGCGTCGGCCGGGAAGCCGGCAGGGCCTGCAGCGCCAGTGAGCTCGCTGGTGAGTGCGCCATAGTGCTTCGAGCCGAAGCCGGGCACCATCTGCTTGTCGTAGTAAACATTCTCGACGGTGGGAGTGGCTCCGGTGTAGATTTGGCCCAGAGTCTCGCGCACCTCGGTGTCGGCGTCGTAGAGGTAGCTCTCGGCGCGCAGGCGGCCTGCGAAGTAGCAGTTTTTGATTTCGCTCTGCATCACCTCGGTCTTGCCGCTCTCGCCGGTGTAGGAGGCATAGCGCACGCTGCCGGCGATGCCGCCTGCGGTGCGGGTGCTGGCCGAAGTCACAGCACCGTTGAAGTAGCTGTTGCTGAGCTTGCCCTGCACCACGCCAACCACGCCGCCAACGGCGGCCTGAGTGTCGTAGCCGTAGACGTCGGCCTGCGCGAAGCAGCGGTCAACCTCGCCGCGGAACACCTGGCCCACTACGCCGCCCAGATACAGGTTGGAGTGCAGTGTGCCGTCGACGGTGCCCGTGAAGTAGCTCATGCGGCAGGCCGATGTGGAGCCAAACAGAGTGCCCACTATGCCGCCGCCGCAATATGTGTCGGCCGGGCCGCCCACATTGATGCGGCCGCTGGCGTGGCAGTTTTCGATGGCGCCATACACCTGGCCGGCGATGCCGCCGCCCATGCCACCGTTGGCGGTGATGGTGCCGCTATAGGTGCAGTTGCTCACATCCCAGCCGAGGGCCACGATGCCTGCGGCGCAGATGCCCGCGTTGGTGACCGAGCCTGTGGTGTGGCAGTTTTCTATTTTACCAAGCATGAAGCCGCCCACAATGGCGGCGTAGTAGCCCTCGCCGCTCACCTTGGCGTCGGTGATGGTGAGGTTTTTGATCACGGCGGTGGTGTCGCACATGCCGAAGAGGGCTGCGTAGCCACTGGCGCCGGTGTTGACGTCGAGATTCTTAAGTGTGTGGCCTGCACCGTCGAATGTGCCGGCAAAGCGCTGGTTCCACGAGTTGCCGATGGGGTCGAAGCGGTAGCCGCCCATGTCGATGTCGTTCATCAGCTTAAACACCTTGCCCTGGTAGGTCTTGGTGTGGAACACGTTGGCGCCGCCCCAGTTGCGCTCGGTGTCGTTGTTCACCTTGTTGGCCATGGCCACAAGGTCTTCGATGGTCTTCACCTGATAGGGGTCGGCCTCGGTGCCCGATCCGCTGAAGCTCTCGGATGGAGCCGACGGATAGGCAAATGTGAAGCCGTCGGGGGTGATGACACCGCTGTTGAGCTTGCCAGTGTAATACTTGTTGGCGCTGAACATCACCCAAGAGCCGAACGACAGCTGCTTGTCGGTGCCCTTGCCGGTGATGAAGCCGGTGGTCTTGCCGCCTTCCTTCCAGCCGTCGGTGATGCCCAGAGTGTAGAAGTCGCCCATGGTGGCGCCGCCGGCATACACAAGCTGGCTGGCGATGCTGATGGTGGAGTCGGACTTGAGCACCACCTCAACGGTCTGGCCGTGGTTGCCGAAGTTCTTGACGGCAACAAGGTTCTTGCCCTTTTGCTCCACAATCACATTCCAGTCCTCGTCGGGGTCGGCGCCGTTGCCGTCGTCATAGTAGGTGACGTGCATCGAGCCGTTGCTCTTCTCAATCAGGGTCTTGTAGCCGGCCACCAGGAAGTTGTCCTTCTTGTCGCCGCTCACGACCCACGCAGCCCACCATGTGTCGATGGAGAGGTTGCCCGAGGCGTCGATTGAGCCTTCGAGCTGCACGGTGCGGTCGGGCTTGCCGGCATAGTTGACGCAAGCAAGGTCGATGGGGCCGTAGGTGGTGTGCACATACAGCTGCTGATTGGGGATGGTGACCTTGCCGGTGGCGGCATCGACTGCGGCATGCACATTGATGCCCTTGGTCCAGAAGTTCTGGATCTCGATGCTGTCGGCCGACAACTTTTTGATTGTCACCGATGAGCCTCCGTCGCCCAGTGTGGTCACGAGCGAGCTGTAGGTCATCACGCGCTTGCCCTCAAGCGCATCGAGGCTCACGGCCCTGGCGGCCGGAGCGCGGCGCGCGGCCTGGCGCGCCTGCTGGGCGCCCTTGACCGGCGCAAACTGCGCCTGAGCCACTGCGGCTGCCGGCAGCCTGCCCTCGACGCTGGCCTGGCGCGCCTGCTGCGCGCTCTCGGGGGCTTGCGCCAAGTCGGCCACCTGCTGGGCACTGGCCCCTATAGCCGATGTTGCGGCCAAGAAGAGCGCCAGTAGTAATGTAGTGACTTTTCTCATATAAAAAATGTTTTTAGCCATGAGGGGAAGTTGGTGTTGTTCTCTATCGCTGGCAGCCTCGCGTTATGGCACACATGGGCGCGTCTTCCCCTCGGTGTTATGAATTGCGCGCGCCAAAGCAGTCATGCCGCCAGGCCGGGTGCGTCGCGGCACTCCCAAGCCATTTTAGTGCAAAATTAAAACTTTTAGCGGGCAAAAACAAATCATTTTAAGTCCAAGCACTGTGTCATTATTAATTTTCTCAACAAAAAACAGAGCCGCCGCGCCCCACCCTTTCGGGCGAAGCGCGGCGGCTTAATATCGTTAACAAGCGGGGGCGGTGCAGCCTAAAACCGGCTCGACCCGTCGAAGCAGTGGGTGCACACCTTGCACTTGGGCAGGCCTATGGCCGCTATCAGCTCTTCGATGGTGCTGAACTTGAGCGAGGTGAGGCCGAAGCGCTGGCGTATGATCTCCACCATGCGCTCATATTGCGGCGAGTGGCTGGCGGCATACTTGTCGAGGTCCTTGTCGGGGTCGCCCTCCAGCTCGCCGATTATGCGGCGCGTGATCAGCTCCATGTCGCTCTTTGAGTTGGTGAAGCCAATGAACGGGCAGCCGTAGATGAGCGGCGGGCACGAGATGCGCATGTGCACCTCACGGGCGCCGTAGTCATAGAGCACGCGGGTGTTGTCGCGCAGCTGGGTGCCGCGCACTATCGAGTCGTCGCAAAACAGCACCCGCTTGCCTTCGAGCATGGCGCGGTTGGGGATAAGCTTCATCTTGGCCACCAGCGAGCGCATGGCCTGGTTGCTGGGCGTGAAGCTGCGCGGCCACGTGGGCGTGTATTTGCTGATGGCGCGGTGATAGGGCACGCCCTTGCCCTCGGCATAGCCAAGGGCCATGCCTGTGCCCGAATCGGGTATGCCGCAGGCGCAGTCCACCTCGGCATCGTCGGCGCGGCCCATCTGCAGGCCTATGTTGAAGCGCACGTCCTCCACATTGCGGCCCTCGTAGCACGAGGTGGGGAAGCCATAGTACACCCACAGGAACGAGCACACCTGCATGTCGCCTCCGGGCTTGCGCAGCTGCGTCACGCCGCCGTCGGCCGTGAGGCGCACTATCTCGCCCGGCCCCAGGTAGCGGTCGACCTCGTAGTCGAGGTTGGGAAACGCGGTCGACTCGCTGGCAGCGGCCCAGGCGCCGTCGCGCCGGCCTATCACCACGGGGGTGCGGCCCAGGCGGTCGCGCGCCGCAATAATGCCCTGCTCGGTGAGCAGCAGCATCGAGCACGAGCCCTTAATCAGCTTCTGCGCGCGCTCGATGCCGTCGGCCAGAGTGTCGCCCTCGGTGATGAGCAGAGCCACCAGCTCGGTGGGGTTGACCGCACCGTTGCTGAGTTCGGCAAAGTGGTGGCCGCGGTCGAGCATGCGCCTCTCGAGTTCGGAGATGTTGGCGATGCGGGCTACCGTGACGATGGCAAACTTGCCCAAGCGGCTGTTGAACACAATGGGCTGCGGATCGGTGTCGCTGATCACGCCAATGCCCGAGCTGCCCTTGAACTTCGGCAGCTCGGCATCGAACTTATTGCGGAAATAAGCGTTTTCAAGACTGTGAATTGAGCGCACAAACGCGCGCTGGCTCTCATCGTAGGTGGCAAGGCCGCCGCGGCGCGTGCCCAGATGCGAGTGATAGTCTGTCCCATAGAACAGGTCGGTGATGCAGGGGCCGTTGGCCACCGTGCCGAAAAATCCTCCCATAGCGTAATATGTCTATATTAATAATGTGGTGCGATAAAGTTTAATGCCAGTGGTGCGGGCCAAGCGGGGCCCGCGCGTAACACGCCAAGTGAAAGTGCAAAGTTAACCCATTTGCGCCAAGCGTCAAACCCCGCACCCCGTTTTTTTTCACCCAGTTCTTTCCGAGAAAAAGTCATAAGGTTGTTAAGATGTATTACATGTTCGCCAAGCCGATCAAGGTATTAAAAACAATATCCGTATTCGCACAAAAAAGAAGAGAGATGGCAATTCCATTTTGGAAAGGGATACATGGCATTGGCATAGAATCGGCACCTATGCCCCCCCACACAAAGCCAGACGAGAGTAACAACGCACACATGTTACTTCCCATCTGGCTTTTATTCTTGGCTACAAAAAGCGCTCAAATGCTAAGTGTGAATTTCCTCTTGAGTGCATCGATAAACCACGCTCTATGAAAAATACTGATTTTTAGCCAATTAGTTGGCATATATGGACTTTTTCCATGATTTTAGGGGCGATTTTGGGGACTTTTTCCGAGTTTTTGAGGTGGCTTTTAGGGACTTTTTCCGTAGGGACGGTGGCGGCGGGGCAAAAATCGGGGGAAATTACGCGGTGTTTGTGCAAATAGCAGTATCTTTGCAAGTTGTAACCAATAGGTGACTATGATGGAAACGAAACTTATCTACCAGCGCGCCGCACGGTATGGCGTGCCCATGGGGCTGTATCTGAGCCTACTGTCGGTGGCGGTGGTGTTCAGCGACCGCGCGGCGTTGCTGCCGGTGCTGGCACTGGTGCTGATAGTGTGCTGGCCGCTGGCCATCTACCGCATCCAGCGGCGCGAGCATCTGGCCGCCGGCGGAGCCATGCCCTATGCGGGGCTGTGGCTTATGGGAATAATGACGGTGGTGTGCGGCAGCCTGATATGCGCCCTGGTGACGTGCGGGGTGATCACGGCTTTGCGCCCCAACTTCATCTACGAGCAGATGCAAGAGGCTTTGGACATCTACCGCCAGGTGCCCGAAATGCGCGGCAGCGAGATGATGGCGGTTATGCAGCAGGCCACCGACAGGGGCATGCTGCCGTCGCCCATCGAGTATGTGATGCAGATGTTTTGGCTCACATCGTTTGCCGGCTCGGTGATAAGCGCGGTGCTGGCCTTTGTGGCCATGAAGCTGCCCGCGCGCCGCAGCGGCAAGGGCTGACCATTTTTTTTGACAGCGAACAAGAATATTACACATAGAATATATTATATAGGAATATGGACATTACAGTAGTTGTGCCGCTATACAACGAAGCGGAGTCGCTCCCCGAGCTGGCCTCGTGGATTGAGCGGGTTATGAAAGACAACAACTTCAGCTATGAGGTGCTGATGATTAACGACGGCAGCACCGACAACTCGTGGGAGGTGATTGAGCGCCTGCACAGCGAGAATCCGGCCGTGAAGGGCGTGTGCTTCCGCCGCAACTACGGCAAGTCGCCGGCCCTTAACACAGGCTTTGAGCGCGCGCAGGGCGACGTGGTGATAACCATGGACGCCGACCTGCAAGACTCGCCCGACGAGATTCCGGCACTGTACAAGATGATAACCGCCGACGGCTACGACCTGGTGAGCGGATGGAAGAAGAAGCGCTACGACCCGCTGTCGAAGACCATCCCCACCAAGCTGTTCAACGCCACGGCGCGCAAGGTGAGCGGCATCCACAACCTGCACGACTTCAACTGCGGCCTCAAGGCCTACCGCCGCGAGGTGGTGAAGCACATCGAGGTGTATGGCGACATGCACCGCTACATCCCCTATCTGGCCAAGAATGCCGGCTTCACCAAAATCGGCGAGAAGGTGGTGCACCACCAGGCGCGCAAATACGGCGTGTCGAAGTTCGGCCTCGACCGCTTTGTGAACGGCTACCTCGACCTGGCCACGCTGTGGTTCCAGTCGCGCTTCGGCAT
>CALBLR010000519.1 GCA_937896015.1 uncultured Prevotellaceae bacterium
TGTTCCCGGTGCTCGAGAAGCCACTGATGCGCCTGCTGCTGCACCTGCCGTTTGTGGACAGCAAACTACTGGCCAAAGTCAACGACAAGCTGTATGCCTCGTTTGGCGGCAACCTGCGCGAGCTCATAGTGGGCGGAGCTGCATTCAACCGCGACGTGGCGCAATTTCTGCACCGCATCCACTTCCCCGTGACCGAGGGCTATGGCATGACCGAGTGCGCGCCGCTCATCAGCTATGTGCGCTGGCAAGACAGCCGCATAGGCTCGTGCGGCCGCGTGGTGGACCGCATGGAGGTGCGAGTAGACTCGCCCGACCCGCAAAACGTGCCCGGCGAACTGTGGGTGCGCGGCGACAACGTGATGCTCGGCTACTACAAGAATGAGAAAGCCACGGCCGAAGTGATGCGCGACGGATGGATGAACACTGGCGACCTGGCCACAATCGACGCCGACGGCTTCATTTATCTGCGCGGACGCAGCAAAAACATGATTTTGGGTCCGTCGGGACAAAACATATATCCCGAAGAGATCGAGCAGCAAATCAACAACTTGCCATACGTCGGCGAGAGCCTTGTGGTGGATGACGACAGCCACCGCCTGAAGGCGCTTGTGTATCCCGACTTCGAGAGCGCCAAGGCCGACGGCGTGGATCTGGGCGGATTGGGACAGCTGATTGAGCAAGAAGTGAAGGGGCTGAACAAAGACCTGCCAGGCTACTCGCAGATAGCCGCAGTTAAGATTCTCGACGAGGAGTTTGAAAAAACGCCCAAGCGCTCCATTAAGCGCTACCTATACCAGCACTAAACGAACGCGCACGCAATGATGCAAAAAAGCAATAATCCGGCAAGCTGCATTCCCCTTATGCGACCTGCCGGATTATTTTGCGCTTATGGCGTGTAGCATTACTGGGCAAAGTAGCGCCGGTGCAGGGCGCCATAGGCTCCGCCCGACTTGGCCGCGCGCAGCCAGGAGTTGAGGCTGTCGCGCAAGGCGCCCTCGTCTTTGCGCAAAATCCATGACTGGAACTGCGTCATGCTGACGGGCACCGATGCGTCGATACCCTTAACGCGGGCAGCCATGGCCACGGCTATGGCGCGGTTGACCACCGCATAGCGGACCTCGCCTGCAGCCACCATCATCACCAGCTGCTCGGGGCCATACTCACGCTCGGCCACGGTGTGAATGGTGTCGCCTATCTCGCGGCTGAGGCTGGCTATGCGCTCGGCCATGGGCGAGCCGGCCACTATCATCACAGTGTCGCCCGCAAGGTCGAGCTGCGAGCGCACCGCAAGCCTGCCACCCGGCAGGCGGCGCTGCACCAACACCTGATTGTCGACATACACGGCATCGGTAAACAGGTATTTGCCCTTGCGCGAGCGCATGAGCGGAAACTGCGCCACCACCACATCGTAGAGTCCGGAGTCGAGTCCGCTTAAAGCCGCCTCAAGGGCAACAATGGTGTGGAACTTCACGGGGCGACGGGCTGTGGACGCAATGAGGCGCATCAGGTCGTAGTCAAAGCCGCCAAGTGTGTCGGCGTAGGTGTAGCACGTGGTGGGCGAATACTCAATGGCCACATCGATGGTGTCGCCACCACTGGCCTTGCCCGTGGCTGCAACCAATGCGGCCGGATGGTCCTGGCAGTGGCGCAGCGCCAGCATCGAGGCGCACACCAGCGCAAGCAGCGCCACATAGAGCAGCGCCTGCCCCTTCTTGGGTTTTGCGTGTGATTTTATCATATCGTAGAACAAATAAAATTCATAGAGCAACCATCAACTTTAAACTTTCGTCTTTCAACCTTACACCTTACCATAGCTGCGGCACCACTGCTTGATGGTGCAGTTGAGGCAGTCGGGCTTCTGTGCCTTGCACACATAGCGGCCGTGCAGCAGCAGCCAGTGGTGGGCATGATAGCGGTCGGCGGCTGGAATATGGCGGGTGAGCTTCTGCTCCACCTCGAGCGGGGTTTTGCCCAATGCAAGGCCGGTGCGGTTGGCCACACGAAACACATGGGTGTCGACAGCTATTGTGGCCTTGCCAAACACAGCGCCAAGCACCACGTTGGCCGTTTTGCGGCCAACACCGGGCAGACTCGTGAGCCGCTCCATAGTGTCGGGCACCTGGCCGCCAAAGTCGCTGCACAGCATCTGCGCCATGCCCAGCAGATGGCGCGCCTTGCTGTTGGGGTACGACACGCTGCCCATAAGGCTCAGCAAGCCGTCGACCGGGGCTGCGGCCATGCTCTGAGGCGTGGGGTAGGCGGCAAACAGGGCCGGCGTGACCATGTTGACCCGCTTGTCGGTGCATTGGGCCGAAAGCATTACCGCCACCAGCAGCTGAAACGGGTTGGCATAGTGCAACTCAGTGTCGGGATTGGGCATCAACTGGCGGAAGTGGCCAAGAATTGCGCTGTAACGCTCCTTGATAGTCATAAGCTAAAAGTCTTAATATAAAGCCGAAGCGATGCCTGCCCCTCACAGCCCGGCGGGTAATTGCCTCCCCAGGCCTGCGCGGCAGGCATCGCTTAGCACAATGCGTTTGTCTTTATTGGTTGCCTTAGGCGAAAAGGCTTAATGGGCCGTTTTGAACTCGTCGAGGAAGCGCACATCGTTTTCCGAGAACATACGCAGGTCCTTCACCATATATTTCAGGTTGGTGATGCGCTCAATGCCCATGCCCAGCGCAAAGCCGGTGTATTTGGTGCTGTCGATGCCGTTGGCCTCAAGCACATTGGGGTCAACCATACCGCAGCCCAGAATCTCGACCCAGCCGGTGTGCTTGCAGAAGCCGCAACCCTTGCCGCCGCACAAGTGGCACGAGATGTCCATCTCGGCACTTGGCTCGGTAAACGGGAAATATGACGGGCGCAAGCGGATTTTGGTGTCGGGGCCGAACATCTCTTTGGCAAAGTGCAGCAGCACCTGCTTGAGGTCGGCAAACGTCACGTTGCGGTCCACATACAGAGCCTCAACCTGATGGAAGAAGCAGTGGGCTCGGGCCGATATGGCCTCGTTGCGATACACGCGGCCCGGGCAAATCACGCGTATGGGAGGCTGCGTGGTCTCCATAATGCGCGACTGGTCGTTGCTGGTGTGCGAGCGCAGCAAGATGTTTTTGGCCACATCGTTGGGGTCGTGCTCGATGAAGAAAGTGTCCTGCATGTCGCGCGCGGGGTGGTCGGCCGCAAAGTTAAGCGACGAGAACACGTGCCAGTCGTCCTCGATTTCGGGGCCTTCGGCAAGTGTGAAACCAAGGTGTGAAAAGATGTCGATAATCTGCTTGCGCACAAGCGATATCGGGTGGCGCGTGCCCAGCACCTCGGGTGTGGCCGGACGCGTGATGTCGATTTTGTTGGCTTCTTTCTCCTTGGCCTTAAACTCCTCTTTGAGGGCGCTTATCTTCTCCGAAGCAAGGTTTTTAAGCTCGTTCAGGCGCTGGCCGAACTCGCGTTTCTGCTCGGGAGCCACCGTGCGGAAGTCGTTGAACAAGGCGGTGATTTCACCCTTCTTGCTCAGATATTTTATTCTCAACGCCTCAAGTTCTTCCTCGTTTTGGGCCTTAAGCTCATTGATTTGTGCCTTAATGGCCTCTATTTTCTCTAACAGCATAATCTCTTAATTAACTATTTGAACGCAAAGTTAATAAAAAAGCCACAAACGGCCACGCCCCACCCCCACAAAATGCACACGGCCGCGCCGTTTTGCCGCTGTCCCACGAGTGGAAAACAGAGAATAAAGCATCGGGATGCTTGGATTGTTCAAATAATGCAAATATTTTTGCACATGGAATAGTGGAGCCATCGTTTGATGGCAAAGTCACCCCATCAGCCTTACCGGCTTGCGGAAGGAGTTGTCAAAGTTCCGCTTGGCGATGGCACTTCCACTGTTGACATTCGACTCCCGTTCAGGTGGATATTGGTCGGAATTGGGCCGGCCCAGAAGTGACACCCGTTCGGGAGTCATTGCTTCACGCCAAGCCGCAGCAGTCCATAAAACAAGAGCGAATGCCCCACCACATATTTTCAGAGACAAATTGCGGATGGGTGGAATTTTGTGGGTAACTTTGCATGGGCGGCGGCAATGTGCGGCCGCAGTTAGTTTATTTTGTTAGAGCTATG
>CALBLR010000520.1 GCA_937896015.1 uncultured Prevotellaceae bacterium
CATGTTGGGGTTGAGCAGCGAGATCACGCGCGCCGAGTGGCGGCCCACAGTGTTGACCATGCCCACCACGCCGTTTTGGTCGACAACGCCCATCTCGGGGCGTATGCCGTCGTCCGAGCCGCGGTTGATGGTGATGTAGTTGTAGGGCTGCGAAATGCTGTTGCTTATCACGTGGGCTATCACAAAGCTGAACTGGCGCAGGACGGGCTGCAGCTTGGTGGTGTCGTCGAGGCGCATCCTGTAGTCGTTCACCTGGTTGCGCAAGGCCACGGCCTCCATTTCAAGCTGCGCGTTGCGCACCTGCAGGTCTTCGTTGATGTCGCGCAGATGAAAGTAGGACGTGATGGAGCTGAGGCCCTCATACACCGACGCCGTCACCGAATTGGCCGAGGTTAGATATACGCTTTGCTGGTAGGGGTTGGTCTGGAACAGCATCACGCAGCTCATGATCACGTAGAACACGAACACGAACCACGATGAGTGCTTGATGAGAAAATTCAGCAGATTATTCATCTAATGTCATGAAAAAGTGCGATGATAGTTTTCTTGTCTCGCCACTATACAAACGCTTGAGCATAAGCAAAATGCGCATGTGCCAGCATGCTGCTGACGACTGCGGCTTCACCCTACCCTTTAAGAATGGAACAGAAGGCAATGAACTTTTTCGTTGCCTTCTTTTCCATATTAGTTTTCTTATAGTAGCATGTGCGTGGCGGGCCGCAATGGGCGGCGCGCCATCGCATGAATTCAGTCGATGTGCGTTCTCTTTATCGCTTGAGGAACTTGAAGCGCTTGATGTTTTTAAGCGCAACGCCTGTGCCCTTGGCCACTGCATGCAGCGGGTCGTCGGCCACATGGAACGGGATTCCGATTTTGTCGCTCAGGCGCTTGTCAAGGCCGCGCAGCAGCGCGCCGCCACCGGCCAGATAAACGCCGTTTTTCACAATGTCGGCATACAGCTCGGGCGGAGTCTGCTCGAGCGCGCTGAGCACTGCTGCCTCGATCTTGGAAATCGACTTCTCGATGCTGTGGCAAATTTCCTGATACGACACAGGCACCTCCATGGGCAGGGCTGTCATCTGGTTGGGGCCGTGCACGATGTAGTCTTCGGGCGGATTGTCGAGCTCGGTGAGCGCCGAGCCCACGTTGATTTTGATGAGTTCGGCGGTGCGCTCGCCCACCTTCACGTTGTGCGCGCGACGCATGTGCTCCTGGATGTCTTCGGTGAGGTCGTCGCCGGCAATGCGAATGCTCTTGTTGCTGACGATGCCGCCAAGGGAGATCACGGCAATCTCGGTAGTGCCGCCGCCTATGTCCACAATCATGTTGCCCTCAGGTGCAAGCACATCGAGACCGATGCCCAGGGCAGCCGCCATAGGCTCGTATATCATATACACATCGCGGCCGCCTGCGTGCTCCGACGAGTCGCGCACGGCACGAATCTCGACCTCGGTAGAGCCCGAGGGGATACATACCACCATGCGCAGCGAGGGCGAGAACCAATGGTTTTTGGAGCTCACCTTCTTAATCATGCCGCGAATCATAAGCTCGGCTGCGTTGAAGTCGGCAATCACGCCGTCGCGCAGCGGGCGCACGGTCTTGATGCCCTCATGCACCTTGCCGCGCATTTCGCGCGCTGTTTCGCCCACGGCAATGAGTTTGCCGGTCTTTGTGTCGAGGGCCACCACACTGGGCTCGTCAATCACAATTTTGTCGTTGTGAATGATGATGGTGTTGGCAGTACCCAGGTCGACTGCTATTTCTTGTGTAAAAGAGAATAATCCCATAGTAAAAACTCTCTGTGTTATCTATTTCTATTTATTTGAGTAAATATCTCACTATATAAGTTTAGTGCTTGAAGTGGCGGATGCCAGTCTTCACCATGGCCACGCCGTGAGCGTTGCAGTAGTCCACGCTTTCATGGTC
>CALBLR010000521.1 GCA_937896015.1 uncultured Prevotellaceae bacterium
GCTGCGAATCGAGAAGATAGCCATCAAGGACATCAAGCTGCGCACGTTTATCACCGAGGGCAAATCGAGAAACGATCTTGCTGCGCACGTGTATGATGTGACCTACGGGCAGGTGAAGGCCGGTGTCGACAACCTTGTGGTGATTGACGACAGCATTGTGCGCGGCACCACGCTGAAGCAGTCAATCATTAGGATTCTCGACCGCTTGCACCCGAAGAAAATCGTGATTGTGTCGTCGTCGCCGCAAGTGCGCTACCCCGACTACTATGGCATCGACATGTCGCGCATGGCTGAGTTTTGCGCATTCAGGGCTGCAATTGCCTTGCTTAAGGAGCGAGGCATGGACGGCGTGATCGACAGCGTGTATGCCAAGTGCAAGGCACAGCAAGATTTTAAGAAGGAAGACGTGGTGAACCATGTGACCGAGATTTATGCGCCGTTTACCGATGAGGAGATCTCTGCCAAGATTGCCGAGATGATAAAGGATGTGGACATCAATGCAAGCGTTGAACTGATATACCAGTCAACCGAAGGCTTGCACAAGTCAATCCCCAATTGCCCTGGCGACTGGTATTTCACGGGCGACTACCCCACTCCTGGCGGTAACAAGATGGTGAACAAGGCGTTCATAAACTGGTATGAGGGTAATCCCGACAAGCGCTGACGCGCACGCATAGCGCAGCATAAGCAACACAGGCGGGCAGAAGCATCAAAACAGCTTCTGCCCGCCTGTGTGTTATATGCGCCCACTTTGCGTGTCGCTATAAGTCTTCCAGCAAACTGTCGATCACTGGGCGGAGCTGTGCGCTGGCAGTGGGCTGCTCCGCCTCGGCCAGTGACCTGAGTTGGGCGTCGGCCGGCACTTTGCCTGCAACCACAAGGTTGAGCAGCAGGCGGAACGCAGCATAGCGCACCATTGGCTCGCTGGAAGCCACCAAGGCATGAAACAACTGCAAGGCATACGGCAAGTGGCGAAGCAGCCGGTGGCAAAGCACGTCGGCCTCTTCAATGCTCATCACCGACCGGCTCCACTGCTCGGCATCGGCCATGGTGAAGCCGTCGGCAGGGCAAATCATCGCTGCCGCAAGGCGGCACTCCCGGTGTTTGGTGTCGGCCCAGAGGGCGTTGGCCAGAGCGCGGTCTTTGCCATAGGCCGAGGCTATGCTTACTATGTCGGTGAGTTGGCAACCCATTATCAGCTGGTGCGGGTCGCCGCCCTTGCGCAGAGCGTCGGCCACTATGCCGTTGCGGTAGGCATAAAACTCTTTCCTTATCGATTTTAATTGTTCTTCAAGTTCCATATTGTAGTCTGAGGGATATTAATAAAATCGGACCCTACGTGTTGTGTGCTGCGCAAGGTCCGACTTCTATTGGTAGTGTAAATTGTTATTTAGTGAGCGGAGAGTAGTCGCGCGAGTAGCGCAGCATTTGGTCGATATATCCCTCGCCATAAGCCACCTTCACATCGGTAATGTTGCCGTTCTTGTCCTTAATGGCTGTGTAGACGGGGTTCACAAAGCCCTTGTAGGGAGCAATGTTGAGCTTGGCATAGCGCTGAAGCACCTCGGCGTGGATTGTGGGGTCTACCTTCACACCATAGTTCTCCACCAGCTCGCGTCCGGCCTCGTAATCGCCAGTCGACTTAATACGCTGCACTTCGGCCAGGAGCTGGCCAAACAGATTGCGCAGCTTTTCGTAGTCGTTGATTTTGATATACGTCTTGCCGTCGCGCTTCACATATTCAATCACGTTGTCGGCCTTGCCCTTTTGGTAGCACCATTCCGAAATGAACTTGCGGTTGCGCATGTGCGACTCCTCTATGTCTTTGCCCGGCACAATGCGTGTGAGCTGCGTCATGAGTCCGTTCATAATGTATTTGTAATACTCTGCCTTGTAGGTCTCAGGACTCTTGAATATGCCCAGTTCCACCAGTTTCGGGTCTGCCAGATAGTAGAGGGCAAACAGGTCGGCACGGCCTTCTTCAAGGGTTGAACCGTAGGCCTTCAGCGCATCGGGGTCAACGCCGTGCACCATGCAGGCTTCC
>CALBLR010000522.1 GCA_937896015.1 uncultured Prevotellaceae bacterium
CCTCTTGCAGCTGTGCGAGTCGCGGTTTGAGAAATGGAGTTGCCTTTGCTAAAATCACTGAGAATGTCAGCCGACATTGGAATTATCCTGCTGCCCGCTGCTACTATTTCACTGTTACCGCCGGGTTGGTCGGCTTGGTTGACTACGGCCCAGCCGATGCTGTTGGTGCCGAGGTCTAATCCGAGTATTTTCTTCATCGTGTATCGGTTTTTTAGTGTGTTTATTTTAATATTATGGGTCAAATTTACTGAAAATGGCGGCAAAACACTAATTTTCGGCTTATTTTTTTTGTGTTTTCATAAATGTAAGCTATATTTGCTGCACAAATTTGAAGCAATTCACAATAAGGATTATTCCGTTGTGAAAACATTAAAAGCGGCCCGAGGGTCGCTTTTCTTTTTTGCTTCTGCCTGCGTGTGGGGGCGGCTACCAGACGCCGTACTCTTTGCGGGCGGCGTCGATGCGCAGCAGGATGAAGAGCAGGAAGGTGAAGCCCCACAGCGACGAGCCGCCGTAGCTGAAGAAGGGCAATGGGATGCCTATCACGGGGCACAGGCCTATGACCATGCCCACGTTGATGGCCAGGTGGAAGATGAGTATGGAGGCCACGCAGTAGGCGTAAACGCGGCCGAACACGGTGTGCTGGCGCTCGGCTATGGCGATGACGCGCATGATGAGGGCCACGAACAGCAGCAGCACGGCCATGGAGCCCACGAAGCCCTGCTCCTCGCCTATGGTGCAGAAGATGAAGTCGGTGTGCTGCTCGGGCACGTATTTCAGCTTGGTCTGGGTGCCGTTGAGGAAGCCTTTGCCGGTGAGTCCGCCTGAGCCGATGGCGATTTTCGACTGGTTGACGTTGTAGCCGGCTCCGCGCAGGTCGTCGTCGATGCCGAGGGTGACCTTGATGCGCATCTGCTGGTGGGGCTCGAGGACGTTGTTGAACACGTAGTTGACCGAGAACATGAACAGGATGCCCACTGTGGCGAAGATGACGGTGATGAGCACGCGGCGCAGGTCGTCGTGGAACATGCCTATAAGCAGGTAGACGAGCGAGGCACCGATGACGGTGAAGAAGAAGGCGTAGCCGTTGAGCACGATGCCGAAGTAGGCCAGTATGCCGGCCACGGCGCCGCTGGCGAGGTAGCCGAGCAGCACGTTGCGCCCGAGTATGAGCGAGCGGCAGTAGATGAGCAGCATGCCCACTATCACGGCCATGACTATGATGAACACTATGAACACGCCCAGGGGGATGCCCATGATGGTGAGGGCGGCGTATTTGAGTGTGACCACGAACACCACTATGGCGCACAGGGCGGCGAACAGCACGAATCCGCTCATGCCCTCGCGGTAGAAGACGAAGATTAATGAGGTGTAGACCAGCGCCGAGCCGGTTTCCTTCTCCATGAGGATGCACAGGATGGGCAGCAGCACTATGGCTGCGGCGCGGGCGTAGTTTTTCCAGCTGTTGAGGGCGAAGCCGTAGGTGCTGAAGAGCTTGGCCAGGGCCAGGGCTGTGGCGCTCTTGGCAAACTCGGCGGGCTGCAGGCTGACGGGGCCGAACACGAGCCACGAGCGTGAGCCTTTGATGTCGGGGGCTATGAATATGGTGAGTATGAGCACCATTATCATGATGCCGTAGATGGGATAGGCGAAGGCCTCGTAGAGGCGGCGGTCGATGAGCAGCAGCGCGAAGCCGATGACCAGCGACAGGCCTATCCACAAGAATTGCTTGCCTGAGTTTTCGGAGAGGTCGAACATGCTTGCCTGGTCGAAGTTGTAGGTGGCGGCATAGATGCTAACCGCGCCGAGCACCACGAGCACCACGTAGAGTGCCACGGTGACCCAGTCGACCGACTTGAGCAGGTTGCTGCTCTCATTGTCATTCCTTAGTTCCACTTTCAGCTGATTTTACTTCGGTTATTGTGAATTCTTGCGCGGCGCTGGAGCCGCTTTTTGCGCCTGGGCGCTTGCCGTAGGCTGCCTTGCCGCGCGACTTGGCGCTTTTGTCGGCAGTGACGCTTATGGTGCTGCGGGCGGCCATTGCCTCGGCTGCGCTTTGCAGGCCGGGCGCGTCGGGGCCCTGCAGATAGCGCTGTATCATGAGTTTGCC
>CALBLR010000523.1 GCA_937896015.1 uncultured Prevotellaceae bacterium
CCGAGACAGAGAGAAACGACAAGGAGGGAGGCCGCATTGGCCTCCCTCCTTGTCGTTTCTGCTCTTGCTTTGTTTAGATCAGATCGGTGTGGATGCGGAACACCGTGCCCTCGATAAGCGAGCAATACACGTCACCATTGTCATCGACCTCAAATCCGTTGATTTCGCTTGAGCCCAGATGCTTGGTGAACACCACCTTGTGGGTGAGCGCGTTGACCACGGTGAGCACACCGCGGCGTGAACCGAGATACACCAGGCCGCGATGCTCAAGCACTATGCAGGGTGCGTGTTCGTAGCCAAAGCCGGCATCGGTCTTCCACAGCAGCTGGTAGCTGTTGCCAATGGTGCTCATAGCCACAAGTTCGCCGTCCATGGTCTTGGCGTAGGCCCGCTTGCCGTCGGCCGACACGCCGAGGCTTTCACGCACCTTCTCGTCGTTGTGCTCACGCCAAATCACGCTGCCGCTTTTGCGGTCAAGAGCTGTGGCATAGCGGTCGGGGGCCACGATCACCACCTTGTCGGCCGTGACCACGGGCACCACATTGCCAGGGCTGAACAGATTCTGCGCCTTGCCATTGTTCCACTTCCAGCGCAGGCGTCCGGTGTTTTTGTCAAGCACACGCAGATAGGTGTCCCAAGCGCCAAACACTATGTCGCCACCGCTTATGGTGGGCGCAGCCTGGCAGTAGTTGTTGATGCTGTCGTAGCTCCACAGCACCTTGTGGCGGTTCACGTCCCAAGCCTGGAATGTCTTGTAGCCGCCCTGGTAGAGCACGCCATTGCTTATCACGCCGTCGGCCACATATGGGCCGCTTGCATCATGTTCGTAGGCAACGGTGCCATTGGCCTTGTCGAGCCACACCAGCCGTCGGTCGGCCGTGGGCAGAATCACGTATTTCTTGTCGACCGCAGGGCGAGAAAACAGCATTGCGCCCGTCTTGTACTGCCACTTAATCTTACCCGTGGCCTTGTCGACTGCTTTAAGATAGCCAAGCGAGTTGCCAACATAAAGATTGTTGTGGTCAAGCCCTACTCGAGTAAAGATTGAGGCATTGTCGGCAAACACTTTGGTAATCTTGAATATGGCCGGCACGGTGTCGGCATACACAGGTCGTTCAAGCGGCGTAAAATTGAGATTGATTTTATAGGCATACTTCACCACGGGTGTCTGGCCTATGAGTTTCTCAAACACCTTCACCGAGTCGGAGGTTACATTGATGGTGGAGTAGCCATAGTTGCCGTTGCCAAGATCGAGAGCGCGGGCTATCACGCAGTCGATGCCGCCTGTAGCATATTTGCGCCAGCGGTGATAGTGGCCGCACTGGTGGGTCACCACAGGATATTTTTGCAGCAACGCCACATAGTCGGCATAGTTGTCCAAGTCGTCGAGCAGCGGATAGTGGTTGACGCTGAGCACACGCATTCCGGGCTTAACTCTCGTTTTAAGCGTGTTTTCGAGCCATATCAAGTCTTCCTGCTTGATGTGTCCGTCACCCATCTTCATAAACGGGCCGCAGTTCATGCCCACCACCAGCAGGCTGTCTTGCTGAAACACGAAGCGGTCGGCGCCCCAAAGGTCGGTAAACGTCTTGCACGCGCTTTGGCTCCAGTTGTTCTCGTGATTGCCCGGAATCACGTAATATGGCTTTTTGAGCCCGGCCAGAATGTCATGCACATTCTTCAGCTGCACGTCGCTGCCCTCGTTGGTCAGGTCGCCCGACACAATTACGGCATCGGCGCTGCCGTTGATTTCAGCCACAGCCTCTTTCAGCTTGACTTCGTTGGCATTGCCGGGCACCACATGGATGTCGGTGAGAATGGCAAACTTCTGCGCACTGGCAGTAGCCACAGTGGCTGCCAGCATTGCGAATGCCGCAAATGCCCTAAGCAAAGGGCGTTTCATAACACTTGCTTTCAATTTCTTTTTCGTTTAAATGGTTGTTACAGTATTTAGCTGCACAAAGTTAGTAAAAATAGCACGTCATGCTTAAGCAACGGGCATAAAAAAAGAGGGCAATCTATTGCGATTGCTCTCTTTTAGTTATTTACGATTGTCGCCGTTACGGCTTAAAGTTTTACTTTACTTCTTCGAAAGGAACGTCTTCAGCGCCACCGTTGTTGTTGCCACCGTTGCTGCCACCCTGAGCGTTGCCGCTCTGGAAGCCTGCACCCGACTGCTGCTGGGCGCCAGCCTGCTGAGCACCGCCAGCCTGGTTGTACATTTCCTGCGAAGCTGCGTGGAACACCTCGTTGAGTTCGTTCATTGCAGTGTCGATGGCTGCAATGTCCTGACTCTTGTGCGCCTCTTTGAGTTTGTTGAGTGCGGCCTCAATCTGGCTGCGCTTGTCGGCCGGCAGTTTGTCGCCAAGATCTTTCAGGCTCTTTTCAGTCTGGAAAATCATTGCGTCGGCCTGATTAATCTTGTCGATGCGCTCCTTTTCCTTGGCATCGGCAGCGGCGTTGGCAGCGGCCTCGTCCTTCATCTTTTGAATTTCAGCGTCGCTCAGGCCGCTTGAAGCCTCGATGCGGATGCTCTGTTCCTTGCCGGTGGCCTTATCTTTGGCCGACACGTTCATGATGCCATTTGCATCAATCTCGAAAGTAACCTCGATTTGTGGCACGCCACGCGGTGCGGGAGTGATGCCGTCGAGGTGGAACTTGCCCAGAGTCTTGTCGTCCTTGGCCATGGGGCGCTCACCTTGCAGCACGTGAATCTCTACCGAGGGCTGGTTGTCGACAGCGGTCGAGAACACTTCGCTCTTGCGGGTAGGAATTGTGGTGTTTGCATCGATAAGCTTTGTCATGACACCGCC
>CALBLR010000524.1 GCA_937896015.1 uncultured Prevotellaceae bacterium
GGCACAGACAAAACGTTAAAATCACGATTATAGAGAGCAATGAAGATTCTTTTTGCAGGCGACGCAAGCAACATGCACAACTGCCTGGCCTCGCAGCTTAGGCTGATGGGCCACACCGCCGTGGTGGTGAGCGACGGCTCGCGCTGGATGGACACCGGCCGCGACATCGACCTCACGCGGCGGCCGGGCCGCTGGGGCGCGGTGCAGTATGCGGCGCGCCTGCTGAGGCTGCTGCCGCACTGGCGCGGCTATGACGTGGTGGAGCTGGCAAGCCCCATCTTCTTCAAGCTCAGGCCCGAGCGGCTGCAATGGGTGCTCGACTATCTGCGCCGCCACAACCGCCTGGTGGTGCTGTCGGCTCTGGGCACCGACTATGTGTACTACACGGCCTGCCACGACGGGCACACGTTCCGCTACAGCGACTACCGCATAGGCAGCGAGCCGTCGCCCTACGTGCAGTCGTCGGAATACATTGCCCAGCACCAGGACAACTGGAAGCTGCCGGTGATGCGCCGCTACAGCGACCACGTGACGGGCTGCATCGACGGGGCCGTGGCCTGCCTCTATGAGTACTGGGCCGCCTACCGCCCCGTGCTGCCGCCCGAGCGGCTGGCCTATGCCGGCATTCCCGTCGACACCGCGTCGCTCACCGCGTCGGGCTCGGCAAGCAGCGCGCCGCAGCAGGTGCGCTTCTTCATAGGCATTCAGCGCGACCGCAACGTGATTAAGGGCACCGACCGCCTGCTGGCGGCCCTGAAGCGTGTGCACGACCGCTATCCGCGCGAGTGCCAGATGGAGGTGGTGGAGAGTCTGCCCTATGCCGAATATGTGAGCCGCATGCGTGCCTCGCACGTGATTCTCGACCAGCTGTATTCCTACACGCCGGCCACCAACGCCCTCATTGCCATGGCGCAGGGCCTCGTGGCCGTGTCGGGGGCCGAGCCGGAATACTACCGGCTGATAGGCGAGCGCGACAACCACCCCATTGTGAATGTGGACCCCACACGCGAGGGCGACATCGACGCGCGCCTTGAGTGGCTGGTGCGCAACCGCGCCATGCTGCCCGAGCTGAGCAGCCGCAGCCGCGAGTTTGTGCTGAAGCACAATGCGGCCCCGGTGGTGGCGCAGCGCTACCTCGACTTTTGGCAGCGGCTGCTCGACGCCAAGCAGTAGTGGCACTATAGCAATATTATGCAGCGAGGGGGCGGCAACCTGAGATGTTAGGTTGCCGCCCCCTCGCGCTGCTGGTGCCGCATGGCAGCGGTTTATATGTGTTTGGCCACTTGCGATTCGAGCTGCGACATGTCGGTGACGCGCTCCACCACCTCGCCGTTGCGGCCTATGATGAACACTGTGGGAATGCCACTCACGTTGTAGGCCGTGACGTTGGGCGACTGCACGCCCATCGGGTCATAGACCGTGATCCACGGCAGTCGCTTGGCTGCCATGCGCCAGTCCACCTCGTTGGCGTCAAGACCAATCTGGTATATTTCCAGGCCCTTGGCGCGGTAGCGGGTGTAGATGTCGTTGAGAATCTTGTTGAAGGCAGGTGAGAACTCGGCGCCATACATGGTGTAGTTGAGCAGCACCACCTTGCCGCCCGATGTCACACGGGTAAGCGACTGATTGACACCGTTTTTGTCCTGCAGGTTGATTTCGATGATGTTGGCCTCCTGCGCCACGATGGTGTCGGCGGCCCCGGCCACAGCCTGGCGGCGGCGCTTCTGCCCGTCGAGCAGCACGGTCACGAGGTATTGCGTGCGCGGGTCGTTGGGCTTAAAGGTGTTGAACGCATTGGCCACGGCGCCAATAATCTTCAGGTCGCTGTCGTTAAGCGGGTCGAACAGCGGGCGCTCGTCGATGTATTTGTTGATGATGTAGTAGGCCACTATGCCGCTGGGGTCTTGCAGAATTTGCTCGCTGAGCTTGCGCTTCCAGGCCTGCAGCTCGGCTGCGGTGCCTTTGCCGCCGGCAAACTGCAGCGCGGCCTTGTCGACATTCATCACCTCCACAGCGTGGTCGCTGCCGCTAAGAGTGTAGTCGGTGTCAAACTCCTTCAGCTTGGTCTTGATGGTGATGTGGTCGACGCTGTCGATGGGGAAGTAGATGGACTGCGAGTTGTGGCGCAGGCGGTAGATGTTGGGAAACTCGGGCGCGTCGTCGCTGACGCTGAAGTCGCCGCTTGAGCTGGTGGTGAGGGTGTCGACCACAAACCAGTTGCCGTTGCTTGAATACTCAAGCACCAGCTTGGTGGTGTCGGTGGCGCCCTGCACGTTGCCGTCGACGGTGAACTTGGCCTTGCCGCACGAGCACAGCAGGGCCACAAACGCGAGCATTAGTAGTATGCGATTCTTCATTGTTGTGTGAAAGTTTTGAAATTTCTTCGTATTGTTTTGTAGCATTTGCATTAATACAGTGCGAAGATAACGCAAATTTCGCCAACGGCCAACGCTGCGGCCGCAAAATGAGCAAAAACGGCAGCGTCAGAAGCGGCGTATAAGGCGGTAGGCCACATCGCTCATGCGGTCGAAGTGGGCGGCCCATTGGCTGGGCGCTGTGCCTTCGGGCACTATGCGCAGGGCATAGAAGCGCGTGCCGCCCTGGCGCGCCTGGCGCATTTGGCGCAGCAGCGGCTCGGAGGGGAAGTCAATCAAGAAGTCGGACACCCACAGCACGTCGGCGTTGACATAGCTGCCGCCCTCGGCGCCCAGCAGTCTGAAGGTGAGCTCCATCATGCCGCGGGCGTCGGTGCCGCCGCCAATGAATGGCAGATGGCCTTTTTCAAAGGCATATTCCTGCGGTGTGAGGCCTATCGACTCATATTGCCGGCGCTTGCGGCGCAGCATCAGGTCGATGGCCCGCACGCTCACCGAGAAGTCGATGAGGAAGCAGTCGCGCCGCTGCCGCTCGGCCACATCCTCGACAATGCCCAGCAGGCACTTGATGATGCGCTGCGGCACGCCGTGCATGCTGGCCGAGGTGTCGATGCACACTATCATGGGCCCCTTGCGCGAGGCGTGCTCGGGACTGAGCCGGCGCGAGGGGCTGGCCACGTTTGACTTGTAGCGGAACACTTGCAGCTGCCGGCGCACATAGCGGTAGAGGAAGGCATTCTCGGTGTCGTCGTCGACACACTGCGCCATTTCGATGGGCAGCAGCGAGTTGAGGTCGCTGCCCGTGGTGATGCCGTCGATGTCGCTGCCGGCCGAGTGGGCGATCTTCATGCTGCGCCCCGAGGCGGCGCTCAGGCGGCTGGCCCCGCCGCTGCTGGGCACGCGGCCCATGATGTTCACCATCTGCTCGAGCTGCGGATAGCGGTCTTGCAGCTTCACCACCATCATGCGGCGCTGAAATTCGCTCTCGCTCCAGCGGCCGTTCATCTCCTGCCACGCCTGCACAGCGCGGTTGTCGGCGGCGGCACCGCTGCCGGCGACTTGGATGCCTGCGTTTCTGAGAATGCCCGCGAGAGTCGCCTCTTGCGCGCTGCCGTGGTCGCGCACATACTGCTCCACGGCCTGGTCGCGGCGGCGGTCGATGGCCCGAGTCCAGTCGTCGGCCATTTTGGCCCACATGGCGTCGTCGGTGGCCATGCCGCGGGCAAACATGGTGCGGTAGAACTCAGAGTCGAACTCCCCGTCGGGGTGGTCGCTGCCAATCTGCGCAATCAGCCGCTGCCACGCCTCGGCGTTGCCGCGCCGGCTGGCGTTCCACTGCAGCACCTGCTGCACGCGGTTGCGCTCGGTCCACTGCCGCTGGGCGAAAAACTCGCCCTCGTGCTTGGCCGCCACCACAAACCGCCCCACGGTGGCATAGAAAACCTTGCCGCACAAGCGGCTGCCAAGCACGCTGGCCTTGATCTGCGGGTCGGCCATGAGGCGGGTGAGATAACGCACCAGAGGGTCGGCGTATTCAGTCCAAGGCTCGTCTTCGGGCCACACCACGCCGCGGCCGGCCACCTCGCCCGTGTCCACAAAGATTTCAATCATCTTCAGGTATTGGCGCACGTCCATGGTGCCGTGGCCGTGCAGGTGCCAGTTCCAGTATTCCGTCTGGTGCTCGAGGTCATTCATCAAGTTTGGCAATGTCGATGCGTGTGAATGAAATGTCTTTGGCCAGCCCGCCCTGCATCTGCTTTATGCAGGCGCGGTCGTCGTCGCTAAGCAGCATGCTGCCGGCCAGCCGGCCAGAGAGCTGCACCAGACTTGAGTTAAGCTCCTCGACCTCGGCAAAGTAG
>CALBLR010000525.1 GCA_937896015.1 uncultured Prevotellaceae bacterium
TGATGCAAACGTTGGGCCAAACATGGGGTGTGTGCTGACAAACGGATGCCCGCATTGCGCATAAAATTCTGGCAGGCCGGTTTTCACCGACGCGATGTCGGACACGATGCAGCCTGCCGGCAGGTGGGGCAGTACTGCGCTGAATGCGTCGAGGGTGTATTTCACTGTGGCAGCGTTAATCACCAGTTCGGGAGCAAACTCTTCAACTTCGGCCATGCTCGTGAAGCGCATGGCATTGAACGTGAACCGCAGCTTTTGGCGGTCAACGTCGTAGATGGCCACTTGGTGGTCGAAGCTGAGCACGTCGCAGAAGAACGAACCCATTTTGCCAGCGCCTAAAATCAGAATCCTCATTTTGCTTCCTCCTGACCATTTACGATTTCAATCTGCTGGCGCACCGATTCGCCGTGAATGGCCTCCATCACAGTTTTCATAAACTCTCCGTTCATGCCCAGCTCTTCGGCTTGGCTGATGCGCGTGTTCATCACATCGCCGTAGCGGCCCGTCTGCACCACCTGCATGCTGTGCTCCTTTTTATATTGGCCAATTTCGCGTGCTATGCGCATGCGTTTGCCAAGCACTTCAATCAGCTCGTTGTCGCACTGGTCAATTTGCTGGCGCAGCAAGTTTAGGTTCTCGGTGGTTTGATTCATGTCGCGTATTACCAACGTGTTTAATATTAAGTTTAATGTGTCTGGCGTAACCTGCTGTGCGGCATCGCTTAGTGCATCGTCGGGTGCGCAGTGCGACTCCACAATAAGGCCATCGAATCCCATGTCCATTGCCTGCTGTGATATGGGAGCAATCAGCTCGCGCTTGCCGCCTATGTGCGAGGGATCGCACACAATGGGCAGGTTTGGGATGCGGCGGTGCAGTTCAATGGGAATGTGCCACTGCGGCACGTTGCGGTACAGGTGCTTGCCATAGGTGCTGAAGCCTCGGTGAATTGCGCCCAGACGCCTGATGCCGGCATTGTAGATGCGCTGCAGTGCGCCTATCCATAGCTCAATGTCGGGATTTACGGGGTTCTTCACCAGCACAGTGGCCTCGCTGTGGCCCTTAAGCGAGTCGGCTATCTCCTGCATGGCGAAAGGGTTGGCCGATGTGCGTGCGCCTATCCACAGCACATCTACGCCCGCGTCGAGGGCTGCGGTGACATGCTCGCGGGTGGCCACCTCGGTGGCGGTGAGCATTCCGGTCTCCTTCTTCACCTGGTGCAGCCACAGCAGGCCGCGTATGCCCACTCCCTCGAAGCCCCCCGGCTTAGTGCGCGGTTTCCATATGCCGGCGCGGAATATGCCCACTCCGTTGTGGTGCAGTTGGCGTGCCGTTTCAAGCACTTGATCTTCGGTCTCGGCGCTGCACGGGCCCGCTATCACCAAAGGCCGCTTGCTGTCGATGCCGCTGAATGTGAGCGGCTGTAGGTCGGGAAATATACTTTTGTTGTCCATATATATATTGTCGTTTGTTACGTTATTGTTGCTTGTGTGTTAAAGTGTTTGTTTAATTCTCTTGAGGGCCTCAGCCAGTTTGGCCTGGGTGGCGCATAGCGACAGGCGCACATAGCGGCCGCCCTGCGTGCCAAACACCGTACCTGGCACTATGAATACGCGTGCCTTGCTTAGCACGCGGTCGGCAAACGGCTCGCTGCCTGCCTCGCTGTCGGGTATGCGGCCCCACAGAAACAGTCCGCGCTGCCGCTTGTCGCAGTGGCAGCCAAGTGTCTCCATTATCTGCTCGGCCACTTGGCGGCGTTGCGCATACTCGCTGTTGAGCTCTCTGTACCATTCGGGCCCGCACTGCAGTGCGCGCACCGCTGCCAGCATCATCGGCTTGAACTGCCCCGAATCGACGTTCGACTTCACGCGCAGAATCCAGCTGGCAAAGGTGGGGTTGGCTGCAAGCATGCCTATGCGCCAGCCGGGCATGTTGTGCGACTTGCTGAGCGA
This sequence comes from uncultured Prevotellaceae bacterium, assembly GCA_937896015.1. Taxonomy (GTDB): domain Bacteria; phylum Bacteroidota; class Bacteroidia; order Bacteroidales; family Muribaculaceae; genus Sodaliphilus. The sequence continues at coordinate 1,950 of CALBLR010000525.1, forward strand.
GTTCATCTCGATGGCCGTGTCACGAGCGCCGTCAACGCTGAGTATGCTCAGCGGGTGGTCGTTGAGGATGAAGCTGTAGGGATTGTCGTTTACAATCACAATGCCATGCTTGCGCCCAAAGGCCACAAGCCGCTCAAACAGCGCCATAGAGGCCACCTTGCCCGTGGGCATGTTGGGATAGTTGACCCACATCAGTTTTATTTTGTCGAGCGGAAGCCGCTCAAGGGCGTCGAAGTCAGGCTCCCAGCCGTTTTCTTCAGTCAGGTCGTAGTTGTACACCTGCGCCTCGGCCAGCCTGCTCACCGATGTGTAGGTGGGGTAGCCTGGGTTGGGCACCAGCACGCCGTCGCCAGGATTGACAAAGGCCAGCGTGGTGTGCAGGATTCCCTCTTTTGAGCCTATGAGTGGCAGAATCTCGCGGCCGGGGTCAAGCTTAACGCCATACCACTGGTCATACCACTGTGCGAAAGCATTGCGCAGCTCGGCAATGCCAGTGTAGGGCTGATAGCCGTTGGCGCCAGGTTTGCCGGCCTCGGAGCGCAGCGTGTCAGTCACCCCGCTGTGGGGCGGACGGTCGGGGCCGCCCACGCCCAGCGAAATTATGTCGGCGCCGGCGGCATTGAGCCGCGCAATCTCTTTTAGTTTGCGTGAAAAGTAATATTCCTTGACATCGGCAATGCGGTGTGCAGGGACAATCGTTTTAGTCTTTGAATGCTGCATATTCGCCAAGTATTTTAAATTCGTTCATCAGCGGCCGCACTGCACTCACGCTTTGCATGTAGCGTGTGTAGTCGTCAAAGGTCAAGTCCACATAGAAGCGGTATTCCCACTCGCGTCCTATGATGGGCATCGACTGTATTTTAGTGAGGTTCATCCCGTAGAACGAGAAAATAGTGAGCACGGCCGACAGGCTGCCGCGAGAGTGGGGTAGGGTGAATGCAACACTGGCCTTGTCGGCCCTTGTTCCGGCCTTCACCTCGCTTGCGCACGTTGGGTCGGCCACCACCAGAAAGCGGGTGAAGTTGCGCTTGTTGGTCTGTATGTCGTCTTCCAGCACATTCAGCCCGTAGAGTTCGGCCGCATAGCGGCCGCACACAGCTGCATGCCCCTTAAGTCCTTGCTCGGCAATCGTCTTGGCGCTTCCGGCTGTGTCGTTGGTTTCCACCACCTTCATCCAAGGGTGGCGTCTCAGCCACTGCTCGCACTGGCGCAGTGCCATTGGGTGAGAATTCACCTCGTGTATGTCGGCCTCGCTTTGTCCAGGTAGGGCCGCGATGCAGTGTGAAATGTATTTTTTGTGCTCGCCTACAATGATAAGGTCGCTTTGGCGCAGCAACTCGTTGTTTTGCAGCAGGCTGCCGGCTATGGTGTTCTCGATAGCCACAATGCCAAGCATCGAGGCGTCGCCGCGCAGCGTGTCAAACATGTCGTGAAACGTGTCGCACTCCACCGTGTCCACGTCTTGCCCGGCGAAGTATTCCCGAGCAGCCGCGTCGTGAAAGCAACCGGCTACGCCCTGTATCGCTATTCTCAGTTTATTGTCCATATAAGTCTGTGTTTGCTATTGTGCCTACAAACAAAAGCCCCGTCAAGCACGCTTGGCGGGACTAAGTATTGTTTTAACCACTTATTCAAAAAATCGCAATCAATTTTATGTGCCTACAACGTTCCCGCCTTTATTTGCTTGAAATAAAAGTAAAAGAAAAAGTAGTATGCATAAAATCGTGTCATATCTTCAAATTTGCTGCAAAGTTAATCATTTTCATTAAATAATCAATCATATTTTATATAAAAACATTCGCTTTGTCATCGCTGAAAAAATAATTGGAAAA
>CALBLR010000526.1 GCA_937896015.1 uncultured Prevotellaceae bacterium
AACGCAGCCGCCAAGGCCGAGGCCGAAGGCAAGAGTGCCGACGATGAGGGCTTCCGCCTGAGCGACCTCAAGGCAATCTTCACAAATCCCGGCTTCTGGCTCATCACCATTCTGTGCCTGCTGTTCTATTCTGGCGTGTTCCCGTTCCTGAAGTTCGCTGCCAAGCTGATGATTGCTAAATATCACGTCGACCCCGAGTTGTCGGGACTCATACCTTCGATTCTGCCCTATGGCACCATCATCCTCACCCCGCTCTTCGGCACCATCTACGACCGCGTGGGCAAGGGCGCCACACTCATGGTCATCGGCTCGGTGATGCTCACTTTGGTGCACCTCTTCTTTGCGCTGCCCATTCTCAACTCGGTGGGCTTCGCCATTGTGCTCACAGTGCTGCTGGGCATCGCCTTCTCGCTGGTGCCGAGCGCAATGTGGCCCTCGGTGCCTAAAATCATTCCCATGCGCCAGCTTGGCTCGGCCTATGCCATCATCTTCTGGATTCAGAACATTGGCCTCACTATGGTGCCAATCCTCATAGGCCGCGTGCTGCAGGCAAGCACCGTCAACGGCCAGGCCGATTTTTCGGCAGCCATGTGGGTGTTCACAGGCTTCGGCATAGCTGCTGTGTTGGTGGCCCTCATGCTGCTGCTGCTCGACAAAAAGAAGCATTACGGCCTTGAGGAGAAAGACGTGAAGTAGAAGAGAAGATCACACAGGGCGGTTAATTCACGTCCTTCCACACTCATAAGGGGCGGCACGCAGAAGCAACGGCGTGCCGTCCCGCTTTTTTGGCACTGAAGTGCGATTTATCACACTTTTTCACAAATGAAATGATAAAAATTATTACCTTTGTTAATCAATTGGTAAAAACAAGAACGTAATTATAAAGACTATTAGAATTATGGATGAAGCGTTGAAGAAAAAATTGCGAAAGGACCCTAACGGACTGCTCACCTATGAGTATATAGCCAACAACATCGACAAGGTTGACGGCATTATGCCCGAGCTCATCGACAATATAATCGCCGTCGACAAGACCGGCCAGTTTGTGGTGAGCACAGCCCGCTACCTCAATGCAATAGATGCAAAAAAATACGCCGACTCAATCGACAAACTTGTGAAGGTGGCCATTGAAAAAGACCGCGAGCACGTGTATCTTGGCGACTTGGCCGCCTCAATCTGGGGCCCTGACTACAAGGAGCATGCAGCCGAGCTTAGCGCGGCCGACGACAACTTCCGCCGCATCTACAAGCGGCTTTATCCCGTGGGCATGTGATTCAGTCTTTTGCCGTCGCATGGGGGCAAGCCCCATTAGTCATGGCAAAGAAAAGCAGCAACCACACACACAGACACATTATTTATGAACATTATAAACCGTTGCATTGTGGCAGTGGCAGCTATTTTGGCGGCCATGTCGTGCACCTTGGCGGGGCAAAGCGGCAATGCAGGCAAATCAGCAGAAAGCAAATTGGACAATTGCATTAAAGTAGAGATAGAGACATCGCTCGGCAATGTGGTGGTGGCGCTGTACGACAAAACTCCGCAGCACCGCGACAACTTTTTAAAACTGGTGGGCGAGGGATATTATAACGGTGTGCTTTTTCACCGCGTGATTAAGAACTTCATGGTGCAGACGGGCGATGGCAACTCCAAAAACGCCACCGCCGACTCACTGCTCGGAACGGGTGACCCCGGCTACACCGTGCCGGCCGAAATCGTCTATCCCGAATACTTCCACAAGCGCGGCGCGCTGGCTGCGGCCCGCACCGGCGATGAGGTGAACCCTGAGCGCCGCAGCAGTGGCTCGCAGTTCTACATCGTCACCGGCGACGTGTATTCGCCACAGCAGTTGCAGCAAATGGAGCAGCGCATGGCCGACATGAAGAAAAACGAAATCTTCAACAAGCTTGTGAGCGAAAACCGCAAGCAAATCATGATATTGCGTCACAAAAAAGACTCGGTTGGCCTGAAGGAGCTGCAAGACTCGCTCATAGCCACCACCGAGGCCACCTATGCCATGAAGCCCTTCGCCTTCACAGCCGAGCAGCGCCAGGCCTACACCACTGTGGGCGGCACTCCTCACCTCGATGGCTCCTACACCGTGTTTGGCGAGGTGGTTGAGGGCATGGATGTGATCGACAAGATCCAGAATGTGGCCACTGGCAAAAACGACCGTCCCATCGATGATGTGCGCATCGTCACCATGCGTGTGCTTAAGCAATGATACAGTACGAGTCGTGCCGCCTGCCCAATGGACTAAGGGTGATTAACCACTACGATGCGTCGACGCGCATGGCGGCGGTTAATTTGCTGTATGACGTGGGCGCGCGCGACGAGAGCCCGCAGTTCACAGGGCTTGCCCACCTCATGGAGCATCTGATGTTTGCCGGCTCGGCCCATGTGGCGTCGTACGACGGCGAGCTGCAGCGCGCCGGCGGCGACAGCAACGCCTGGACCACCAGCGACGTCACTAACTACTACGACGTGCTGCCGGCACAGAATGTGGAGACTGCCTTCTGGGTGGAGAGCGACCGCCTTATGGCCCTGTCGCTCACCGACCGCAATGTGGATTTGCAGAAGAGCGTTGTGATGGAGGAGTTTAAGCAGCGGTGCCTCAACCAGCCTTACGGCGATGTGCACCATCTGCTGCATGGCGCGGCCTACACCGTGCACCCCTACCGCTGGCCCACCATTGGGCTGCGGCTCGACGACATAGCCAAAGCTACTACGGCCGATGTCAATGCCTTCTACGAGTCGCATTATTCGGTCGACCGCTTGGTGCTGTGCGTGTCGGGCAGCGTTACCTTTGAGCGCACCGTCGAACTTGCGCAGAAGTGGTTTGGCGGCCTTGCTCCGCGCCGCACAGCGGTGAGGCGGCTGCCTGTAGAGCCCGGGCAGACGCAGCCGCGTGAGGTGTGGGCCGAGCGCAATGTGCCGCAAAACATGATTGTGCGCGGCTACCACACATGTGCGCGCACAGATGGCGACTATCAGGCCACCGACCTGCTTAGCGATGTGCTTGCCAACGGTGACTCGTCGCGCTTTCGCCGCAACGTGCTTATGAAGACCGACCTGTTTGTCGACCTCGACGCTTCGGTGCTTGGCTCGGCAGATCCTGGCATGTTCTACATCAGGGCGCGTCTGCGCGACGGGGTGGGGTGGCAGCAGGCCTCCGATGTCATCGATGCCGAGTTGTCGCGCCTGCTCACCGAAGGCGTCACCGAGGCCGAGGTCAGCAAGTTTGCCAACAAGTATGCGTCCAACTATATGTTTGAAAACATCGGGTATGCCGAGAAGGCGGTGAAGTTGTGCCAGTTCGAGCTGCAGTCGTCGGCAGCCGACGCCAGCACCGAGCCCGACCGCTATTTCAGCCTCACTCCTGGCGATGTTGAGCGGGTGGCGCGCAGTGTGCTCCGGCCTGAAAATTGCACCACACTCTACTATGGTCCCGATGCCAAGAAGTGAAAAAACACGCCCTTTTTGTCCAAATATTCCCTTTTTAAGGGTAAAAGCATAAAATCCAGCAGAAAATTACCTCAAGTCCGAAAAATTTGATGTATTTTTGGAATTAAATGTTCGGCCGCGTGGGCATGTTGCCCTGAAGCGCCTGATTTAAAACGAATGATTATGGAATTGCGTGAAATGTCTGAATCAAGCGAAAAGCTCGAAAAGGATGTAACCCTGCACACAGACGAGGCCGCCAGCGCTGCCAAGACTGTTGAGAATGAAGTGAGTGACTGCCAGCAGACTCCTGCTGCCGCCGAAGTTGAAACCGAAGCCCCTGCCGACGCCGAAAAGCGCCATGAGGCGCGTGGCGGCAAGTATGCCAGCCTCACTAAGGAAGAGTTGGTTAAAGCTCTCGAAGATCTTGAGGAAAAGCCCTTCGACGAGGTTAAAGATGAAGTGCCCCAAATCAAGGCGGCGTTTTTTGCTCTGCGCAAAGAGGAACTGGCCAGTGAGAAGGCCGAATTCCTGGCAGCCGGCAACGAGGAGGCTGCTTTTGCAGCCAAAGACGATGCCAGCGAGGCACGAGTCAAGGAACTATTGCAGCAGCTGAAGGAGAAAAAAGCTGCCTATAATGCGCAGCTTGAGGCCGCCAAGGAGCAAAACCTCGACAAAAAGCGTAAGATTATTGACGAAATAAACACAATAAGTGCCGATGCCGACAACATCAACAAGCAGTTCTCGCACGTGCAGGAACTGCAGCAGGAGTTCAAGGCCATCGGCGAGGTGCCTGCGCCAAATGTGACCGACATTTGGAAGGAATACCAAATTGCCGTTGAACGGTTCTACGACTTGCTGAAGATGAACAAGGAGCTGCGCGACTACGACTTCAAGAAAAATCTTGAAATCAAGCAGCAGCTGTGTGCCGAGGCTGAGGCTCTCGACGACGAAAGCAGCATAGTGGACGCATTCAAAAAACTGCAGGAACTGCACAACACCTGGCGCGAAACCGGCCCCGTGGCCAAGGAACTGCGCGAGGGCCTTTGGGCACGCTTCAAAGCCGC
>CALBLR010000527.1 GCA_937896015.1 uncultured Prevotellaceae bacterium
TGAGAGACGACCTCAACAGGCATAACTACAACTACTATGTGCTGAACCAGCCCACCATATCCGACCAGGAATTTGACGCCGAAATGCGCGAACTGCAAGATCTGGAAAAGGCCAATCCGCAATTTTTCGACCCATATTCGCCCACACAGCGAGTGGGCAGCGACTTGAGCCAAGGCTTCAAGCAGGTGACGCACGAGCGCCCCATGCAGTCGCTGGCCAACAGCTACAGCATCGAGGAGGTGCAAGACTTCCTGCGCCGCGCCAAGGATGGCCTTGGGGGTGAGCCGGTGCAGATAGTGGGAGAAATGAAGTATGACGGCACATCGATTTCGGTGACATATGAGCACGGGCGGCTGGTGCGTGCCGTGACACGCGGCGATGGCGTGCACGGTGATGATGTGACGGCCAATGTGATAACCATCAAGAGCGTGCCGCTGCAGCTGCAACCGGGCGACTGGCCCGACAGGTTTGAAGTGCGGGGCGAGATTTTGCTGCCATGGAAAAACTTTGAGCGGCTCAACCGCGAGCGCCAGTACAACGAGGAACCGCTGTTTGCCAACCCGCGCAATGCCGCCGCCGGCACGCTTAAGATGCAGAACAGCGCCGAAGTGGCCCGGCGCGGACTCGACGCCTACTTCTACTTTCTGCTTGGCGACAATCTGCCATATGACACCCACGTCGAGCGCATGGAGGCAGTGAAGCGCTGGGGATTCAAGACGGCTCAGATGACCATTCTCCCATCGATAGATGCGGTGAAGGACTTTATCGACCACTGGGACACGGAGCGCAAAAAACTGCCAGTGGCCACCGATGGACTTGTGTTTAAGTTAAACTCCACACGCCAGTGGCTAAACCTCGGCTCCACAGCCAAATCGCCACGATGGGCCATTGCCTATAAGTTTGCCCCCGAGCGTGAATGCACTAAACTGCGCTTTGTGTCGTTTGAGGTGGGGCGCACAGGTGTGATTACCCCAGTGGCCAACCTCGACCCCGTGCTGCTGTCGGGCACTGTGGTGAAGCGGGCGTCGCTGCACAACGAAGACATAATACGCTCGCTCGACATTCACGACGGCGACATGGTGTATGTGGAGAAGGGCGGAGAAATAATACCCAAAATAGTGGGCGTTGATGTGAAGCAGCGCGTGGCGGGCAGCAAGCCTATTGAGTTTGTGAGCCACTGCCCAGTGTGCGGCACCGCACTGAAGCGCATCGAGGGTGAGGCGGCATGGGTGTGTCCCAACAAATACCAGTGCCCGCCTCAAATCACAGGCCGCATCGAGCACTTTGTGGGCCGCCATGCCATGAACATCGACGGCATTGGCGAGGAGGTGGCCGTGCAGCTGCACGAAAGCGGCCTTGTGCACAATGTGGCCGACCTCTACGACCTTACGCTTGAGAGCCTCACCGCTCTCGACCGGTTTCAGGAGAAATCGGCGTCGCGCATATTGCGCGGCCTTGAGGCGTCGCGCAAGGTGCCGTTTGCCCGAGTGATTTTTGCGCTGTCGATATCATATGTGGGCGAAACCACGGCCAAGGTGCTGGCACGCAACGTGCACAGCATCGACCGCCTTATGACCATGCCGGCACAGAAACTGGCTGCCATTCCCGAAATTGGGCCCAAAATTGCCGAGAGCATAGTGGAATTCTTTTCGGTGGAGTCTAACCGCGAGATTGTGGAACGGCTGCGCAAGGCGGGCCTGCAAATGGCCGTGGCCGAAGAGGAGCTGGCCGGCCGCACCAATAAGCTTGAGGGCAAGAAAATAGTGATTAGCGGAGTGTTCAGCAGGCATTCACGCGACGAATACAAGGCAATGATTGAGCAGAACGGAGGCAAAAACGTGGGCTCAATATCTGGCGCAACGAGTTTTGTGTTTGCCGGTGAAAACATGGGCCCTGCAAAGCTTGAAAAAGCCCGTAAGCTGGGAATACCAATCATCAGCGAAGACGACTTTCTGAAGATGATAGAGTAGGGCGCATGCACACGCACAAACACAGCGCCCCGCCTGCACGCCGGCTCACACTTGCGGCCGGAATGCAGGCGGGGCGCCAATGCTTTTGCGCTCTATTGCTTGATGCGCTCGGCGTCTTTCACGCCCTTGAGGTTCTTGATTTTCTTTATCAGGTCGTCGAGCACCGAGATGCTGCTTACGCCCACCACCAGATAGCCCTGAAACAGACCATCGTTGGAGTTGATGGTGATGTTGCGCAGCATGGTGTCGCCCTCCTTGTTGATTAGCGAGGTGATGTTGGCCACAATGCCAATGTCGTCCTGGCCAATCACGCGCAGCGTGGCGGCAAACTGCTTGCCAAGCTTGCCCGACCACTGCGAGCGTATAATGCGGTAGGGATACTTGCTGCGCAGGTGGCGCAGGTTGCCGCAATCGGCGCGATGCACCTTTATGGCTCCGTCGCTCGATATGAAGCCCACAATTTTGTCGCCATATATTGGGTTGCAGCACTTCGACAGCTTGTAGTTGATGCCCTTCACATCATTGCCAATCACAAGAATGTCGTCGTTGTCGGCATCGTCGGCGGCTGGGGTTTGCAGCACAAAATTTTCGGCCGTTTCGTGCGTGGTGCCTGTGCCAGTAGAGGTCTCAAGGAGTTTGGCGCACAGGTCAAGGTATTGGTCAACGATGTCGTTCACCTCCAGCTTGCCCTCGCTTAGGGCCACATAGAAGTCGGTGGCCACCTTATAGCCCATCTTGTTGAGCAGTTTGGCCATTTTGCCCTCGTCCACCTCAATTTTGCGGTTTTTAAACCGGCGCTGAAGCATCTCTTTGGCAATCTCGGCCTTCTTCACGCGAGCCTCGTTTACGGCCTGCTTAATCTTGTTGCGCGCCTTTGATGTGACCACAAAGTTAAGCCAGTCGAGGCGTGGGGTTTGCGTCGAGGCCGTTAAAATCTCCACGGTGTCGCCGCTCTTTAGCTTGTAATTTAGTTTCTGGTTGCGGCCGTCCACTTTGCCGCCAATGCATGTGCTGCCCACCTTTGAATGTATGTGGAACGCAAAGTCGAGAATCGTTGAGCCCATGGGCAGCTTAAACAGGTCGCCTTTTGGGGTGAACACGAAGACCTCCTTTTCATACAGGTTCATGTTGATGCCGCGAATCAGCTCCATTGGACCCTTGCTGCCGGCCTCCAGCACCTCGCGCACGCTGTTCATCCACACGTCGAGGTCGCCCTCGCTCTTCAAGCCCTTGTATTTCCAGTGGGCGGCAAGGCCTTTTTCGGCAATCTCGTCCATGCGCTTGGTGCGAATCTGCACCTCCACCCACTTGTCGTTGTTTCCTTTCACGGTGATGTGCAGCGACTCGTATCCGTTGCTTTTGGGAATCGAAATCCAGTCTTTGAGGCGCGAGATGTTGGCCGTGTAGATGTCGGTCACCACCGAATAGGCCACCCAGCAATCTTTTTTTTCATCCTTTTGCTGCGCGCTGTCGATGATGATGCGTATGGCAAACAGGTCGTACATGCCGTTAAGGTCCACGTCTTTCTTCTTCATCTTGTTCCAGATGGAGTTGATCGACTTGGTGCGTCCTTTTATTTCATACTTAAGGCCGCTGCCGTCGAGCGCGGCCTTGATGGGCTTGATGAAGTCGTCCACATACTTGTCGCGCTGCTCCTTGGTCTCGTTGAGCTTATGAGCAATTTGCGTGTATACCTTGCGGTTAAGGTATTTAAGCGACAAGTCTTCAAGTTCAGATTTAATTTTGTAGAGACCCAGCCGGTGTGCCAGAGGGGCATACAGGTAGCGCGACTCTGCCGAGATGTCCTTCACAAACTTTTCGTCGGGATGATGGTTGATGCACCGCATCAGCGCCAATCGGTCCACAATCATGATTATGATTACGCGTATGTCTTTGGCAAACGTTAGCAGCAGCTTGTGGAAGTTGTCGTCGGCCAGGGCGGCCTGCTTGCGGTAGAGTTGCGACACATTGTTCAGCCCGTTGACCAGCTTGGCGGTGTCACCGCCAAATACGCTTGCTATCTCGTCTTCGGTCACGCAATTCGACTTGCACAAGTTGTATAGCAGTATGGCAATGGTCATATTGCGGTCGGGGGCCACACTCTCGGCCAGCAGTAAGGCCGTTTTAAGGCTGCGGGTGACGGGGTTGATGCCATACTTGTCGCGACGGTAGAGGCCGCTTTCCACACCAGTCCGAATTATGCGGTGCACAGCGTTGACATCGTCCACGCTGACCGACTCGCCTACAAGTCTCAGCAGACTCCTTGTGAGCGACACCACCTGCAACTTCTCATCTTGATTGAAATATGTTGGGTCCATATTTTTTTTACAGCTTATTAATCCGAAATCTTATTCAAAATTAATTTTTTATTGGTAACTTTACAAGAAAATAAAGTTATAAGATTATAACAGCACTTTCAAAACCAATTAATGTTCACATAAAAAAGACTACATATCGCATGATGAACGCTGATGACAAGAAATTTATAGAGAAGAAAGGAATAAGCGAAGACGCCATCGAGCAGCAGCTGAGCCGC
>CALBLR010000528.1 GCA_937896015.1 uncultured Prevotellaceae bacterium
CTTTTCAAGACCCTCAAGCACCTTCTTCTTGCCTTCGAGATAGGTGTTGCTCTCGTAATAGATTTTGTCGAAGTTCACGCCCAGGCGCTTGTAGGTCTCGTCGAAGCCGGCATACACCCACGAGTTCATGGTGCGCCACAGGCTGCGCACCTCCTCGTCGCCGTCTTCCCACTTTTTGAGCATGGCATGCGCCTCCTTGATGAGGGGCGACTCCTTCTCGGCCTCCTCCTTGCTCATGCCCTTGGCCATGAGGTCGGCCACCTCGGCCTTGTAGTGCTTGTCAAACTCCACATAGAAGTCGCCAATCAGGTGGTCGCCCTTCTTGTGAGCCGTTTCGGGAGTGACGCCGTTGCCCCACTTGAGCCAGGCAAGCATCGACTTGCAGATGTGAATGCCGCGGTCGTTGACGATGTTGGTCTTCACCACCTTGTTGCCGTTGGCCTGCATAATGCACGCCAGGCTGTAGCCCAGCAGATTGTTGCGCACGTGGCCCAGGTGCAGGGGCTTGTTGGTGTTGGGCGACGAGTATTCAATCATCACCAGCTGGCTGTCGGGCGTCACGGGCTTGAATCCGTAGTTGGGGTCGGCGGCGATGCTGTGCAGCACCTGTGCCCAGAACGACGGCTTGATGGTGATGTTCAAGAAGCCTTTAATCACATTGAACTTCTCCACCGCGGGGCAGTTGTCGGCCAGATATGCGCCTATTTCCTGCGCAGTGGCGTCGGGAGCCTTGTGCGAGGCCTTAAGAAATGGGAACACCACCACGGTGAGGTTGCCCTCAAACTCCTTTTTGGTGGTCTGGAGGGTTATTTTTTCCACTGGAAAGTCAACGCCATACAAAGCCTTCACGGCTTGGGCGGTAGCTTGAGCTAAGATATTATCGATCGACATAAATTTGAGTATGTGTTAAAATGTGACCGTGTGCCGCTGCTGGGCGGCACACTGATAAATGCAATTGCCTTGCAAAGATAGTGCAAGCCGAGCGCAATAGCAAATTGCGCGCGTGCGATTTTCAGCCGATTTTGCCGCTGGCGGCGGTGTCGGCCACATCGGTGGCATTTCGGCGGTACTCCTCGCGCATAAGCGAGCCGGGCTCGGCAGCCTCATACTGCGCCATGCGGCGGTAGCGCGGCCTCAGCAGCCACCGCTCGATGCAATAGGCCAGCGCGAAGTAGACTCCCGACAGCACCCACAGCATGGCATAGTGGCGGCTGGTCTGCCCGAGAGTGGCGCCGTCGCTCTGCATAAGTATGTAGGCCTCGCTGGCCCATGTGCTGGGCACAAAGTTGCCCAGCGCCGTCCACAGCGGCCCGGTGGCGTAGCGCGGCCACGAGATGCCGGTGAAGAACACAAACGGGATGGAGGTGAACACCACGGCCAGGAACACCGACTCGCGGTCATTGACAAACGCCTGCAGGCACTGCCCCATGAACGAGCATGCCAGCAAAAACGGCAGCGCCATGGCCATGATGTCGAGCGAGTGGCCGTTTTGCGGAAAGTCGAAGAACATGGGCACGAAGTGCAACACATACACCGTGGGCACAATGTAGATCATCCAGTGGCACAGAGCCTTGCCCACGATGGTGGCACCCACTCCGGCACCCACATCCATGGGGTCGGCGCCCCCGTTGCGCAGCCGGCGCTCGCGGCTGCCGGCGCGCAGCATGCCTATGCCAAGCAGCATGCTCTGCTGCAGCACCAATATGAAGATGCACAGCAGCAGCGACGAGGCCAGGCCCATGCTTTTGTTGCCCAGCGGCACCTGGCGGCTGCCTATCACGCTGCCCGTCTGGTAGGTGAGCACGGCCAGCTTCTTGCCTATGCCCTGCATGGTGATGTGTTTCTGCACGGCGGTGAGGCCCATGAGCATCTGCTTGTAGCGCATGAGCACGCCCATGTCGCAATACATCATCACATGCGCAGTCTCGCCGCGGCCGAGGCACAGGCTGTAGTCGCGCGGGATATACACTATGCCGTAGCACAGCTTCTCGTTCATCATGCGCCGGGCGTCCTGCATGTTGCTGGCGTAGTCCACCACGCGCACATCGGGCGTGGCGTCGAGCTGGCGCGCCAGCTCGCGGCTTTCCTGCTGGCGGCAGTCGTCGACCACCACCACGGCCACGTCGCGCGCCACCTCGGGGTTGTAGATGAGCGAGTACACTATGGGATAGGTGGCGCACAGCACCAGAAAAAACGTGATTACGCCCTCGTCGCGGAACACGAGCAGCAGCTCGCTGCGCAGCACGCGGAACACGTCGGTGAGCCACCTTGTTATCTTGAGATTCTTCATTTACACCTATATATATTTTTCTTATTTAATCGGCACGCCGGCTCGCGTCAGGGCACGTACACGGGATCAAGGCACTCGCGGCGCAGGCGCCACGTGAGCGCCACAGGCAGCAGCGTGTAGGCCAGCAGGGCGGCATAGTACAGGCGCGAGTAGTACAGCGGAATGCCGTTGAGCGCCTGGTCGATGCTGAGCAGGAAGTAGTAGCGTATGGGCATGACGTAGCCCAGCGGCTGCACCCACGCATACATGGCCTCGGTGGGCACCGAGAAGCCGCAGAACGAGAACGACAGCATGCCCAGCAGGCTGCACACCGTGGTGCCCAGGCGGAAGTTGGGCACAGCGCACATCACCGCCAGCGCAAAGCCCTGGTTGGCCACCACCAGCAGCGGCATGGCCAGCAGCATGTGCCACGGGTTGCAGTTGAGCGGCAGCCAATAGACGCGGTACATCATGAGCTGCATCATCCAGCCCACGGCGGTGAAGATGAGCGTCTGCGGCAGCAGCTTGCCCGTTATGGCCAGTCCCATCGAGCCGCCGGCGCTGCGCAGCCAGGCGCGGCAGGTGCCATACTTCAGCTCGGTGCCTATGCTGAAGCAGGTGATGAGCATCACCAGCAGCGCCAGCAGGCACGGCGGGAACGAGAGGCCCAGATAGTAGCCGTAGTTGGCCCACGGGTTGCCAATGCCGTGCACCTGGGTGGAGATGCCGCCCATGCCGGCGCTAAGCTTCTGCGCGGGCAGGCCTATGCCGTCCATCACGCCCTTGGCTATCGAGCCGTTGGCCATAACGGTGATGGTCTCAAAGCCGCGGTACTGGAACGATGCCGGCGGATAGTAGGCATAGTTGATGTAGTAGCTGATGGTGGGCTGGCGGCCGCTGAGGGCCCGCTCGGCCAACCCGTGCGGAATGTAGATGAAGCCGAGAATGCTGCCGCGGCGCACTGCGTCTTCGGCTGCGGCAAAGGTGGCATAATGGGCCTTGACGCCGACCGCATTCATGGCACTGAGCGAGCGCACCAGGCGGCGCGACACCGGGCTGTTGTCGAGGTCGACCACAGCCACGGGCACACGCGTGGGCGAGCCACTCTTCATCATGTCGAGCAGCATGTAGGTGCACAGCAGCGGCATCACCACCATCATCATGAAAAACATGGGGCGGCGCACCAGCGACACCAGGCCGCGTCTGAGCGATGCTGTTATGTGTTGCTTAAGCATGCCGGTGTCAGTCGTCGAGCAGCACGCTCATGCCCGGACGGAAGCCATCGATGGGGCGGGCTGGGCGCGCCTTGATTTCAAACGTTTTGCTGTCGTACTGCCCATAGGCCTTGGTGGCCGACCACACGGCATAGCTGCCCATGTCGTGCACGTAGTATATCTTCAGCTTGGTCTTAGTGTTGTTCAAGGCGGGTAT
>CALBLR010000529.1 GCA_937896015.1 uncultured Prevotellaceae bacterium
CTCCTGCATCAGTGCAAAGCGCGCCGTCATGATCACCGCCGACGGCAAGAGCGTGGTGTATGGCGCCGCCATTCAAGACCCCGCCTCAAGCATGTCGTTCCCCACATCGCGCCAGCCCGAGCTTTACAGTGTGCCCGTGGAGGGCGGCCGCGCCAAGCAGCTGCTGGCCACGCCGGCCGAGGACGTAAAGTTCAGCCCCAAGGGCGACTTTATGCTCTTCCACGACCAGAAAGGCTTTGAAGACGCTCTGCGCAAGCACCACACATCGTCGGTGACGCGCGACATCTGGCGATACGACGTGGCCACCGGCCGCTACACCAACCTTACCAACCGCGCCGGTGAAGACCGCTCGCCAGTGCTGTCGCCCGACGGCAGCACGGTGTATTTCCTCAGCGAGCGCAACGGCGGCTCGTTTAATGTGTGGAAGTTCCCGCTCAGCGATCCGCAAAACGCCACCCAGGTGAGCAACTTCACCACCAACCCCGTGCGCTTCCTCTCGATAGCCGGCGACGGCACGCTTTGCTACACGCAAAACGGCGAGCTCTACACCCAGGTGCCGGGCCAGCAGCCCAGCAAGGTGCAGGTGACGCTGTTTCACGACGACAGCGACCAGATAGCCAACCTGACCATGACCAGCGGAGCCACCGAGGCCGTGCCCTCGCCCGACGGCAAGCAGGTGGCGCTGGTGGTGCGCGGCGACGTGTTTGTGACTTCGGTGGAATACGGCACCACCAAGCAGATAACCAACACCCCGCAGGCCGAGCGCGACGTGTGCTGGGGCGCCGACAACCGCACCCTGGTGTATGCCAGCGAGCGCGCCGGCAACTGGCAGCTGGTGAAGGCCACAATAGGCCGCAAAGACGACCTCAACTTCCCAAATGCAACTACCATTAAGGAAGAAGTGCTGCTGCCGTCGCAGTCGGTGGAGCGCTACCAGCCCAAGTATTCGCCCGACGGCAAGGAACTGGCCTTTGTGGAAGACCGCAGCAAGCTCAAGGTGCTCAGCGTGGCATCGGGCGCAGTGCGCGAGGTCACCGACGGCTCGATGTGGTTTGGCTCCACCAGCCGGTTTGACTACAACTGGTCGCCCGACGGCAAGTGGTTTGCCCTGCAAATCATAGGCAACGGCCGCGACCCCTACAGCGACATAGGCATCGTGAGTGCCCAGGGCGGAAAAATCACCAACATCACCGGCAGCGCCTACATCAGCGAGCAGCCCAAGTGGGCGCTCGACGGCAACGCCATCACATGGGTTAGCAACCGCTACGGTCTGCGCAGCCAGGCTTCGTGGGGCTCGCAGAGCGATGTGCTCATGGCGTTTGTCAACGAGGACGCATTCGACAAATACCGCCTGAGCAAGGAGGACTACGAGCTGCGCAAGGAGCTTGACAAGAAGGACGCTCCAAAGCCCGCCGCAGCCGACAAGAAAAAAGGCAAAAAAGACAGCAAAAAGGCCGACGACAAGAAGGCCGATGAGAAAAAGACCAAGCCCGTGGAGGTGGATCTGGACGGCATCAGCGACCGCGTGGTGCGCGTAACCCCCTATTCGAGCGACATTGCCTCGGCTGCATTCTCGGCCGACGGCGAGAGCCTCTACTACCTCTCGGCATTCGACGGCGGATACGATCTGTGGAAAATGGATCTGCGCGAGCGCAGCACCAAGCTGGTGAACAAGCTCAACTCGAAGTGGGCTGGTCTTGAACTTGACAAAGACGGCAAAAACCTCTTTGTGCTGGGCGGCTCAAAGATGGGCAAGCTGACTGTGGCCAGCGACAAGTACACCCCCATCAGCTACCGCGCCCAAATGAAGCTGAACCTGGCCGACGAGCGCGCCTACGAGCTCGAGCACGTGCACCGCGAGGTGGCCAAGAAGTTCTACAACCTGAACATGCACGGCTGCGACTGGGACGCCGTGGTGGCCAACTACAAGCAGTTTATGCCGCACATCAACAACAACTACGATTTCGCCAACCTGCTGAGCGAGGCTCTGGGCGAGCTCAACGCCTCGCACACCGGCGGACGCTACTATCCCAACGGCCGCGGTGAGGCCACGGCCAACCTTGGCCTGCTGTTCGACCTCAACTACACCGGCAATGGCCTGAAGGTGGACGAGGTGGTGGAATACGGCCCCTTCGACCGCGCCAAGTCGCAAGTGCGCAAGGGCACGGTGGTTGAGAAAATCAACGGCACCGAAATCACTCCCGAAAACGACTATACTTCCCTGCTCAATGGCACCAGCGGCAAGAAGACCCTCGTGAGCCTCTACAACCCCGCCACCGGCAAACGCTGGGACGAGGTGGCGCTGCCCGTGTCGGCCGGCGAGTGGAACTCAATTCTGTATAAGCGCTGGACCAAGCGCTGCGCCCACATCGTCGACAGCGTGTCGGGCGGCCGCCTGGGCTATGTGCACCTGCAGCAGATGAACGACAAGAGCTACCGCGAGGTCTACAGCCAGGTGCTTGGCAAGTATAACAAGCGCGAGGGCATCGTGATCGACACCCGCTGGAACGGCGGCGGCCGCCTGCACGAGGACATTGAGATTCTGTTCAGCGGCCAGAAGTATTTCACTCAGGTGATCCGCGGCCGTGAGGCTTGCGACATGCCCAGCCGCCGCTGGAACAAGCCCAGCATCATGGTGCAGTGCGAGGCCAACTACAGCAACGCACACGGCACCCCGTGGGTCTACAAGCATCAGAACATAGGCAAGCTGGTGGGCATGCCCGTGCCAGGAACCATGACCAGCGTGTCGTGGGAAGACCTGCAAGACCCCACCATGATATTCGGCATTCCCATCATTGGCTATGAGCTGCCCGACGGCCGCTATCTCGAGAATACCCAGCTCGAGCCCGACATCAAGGTGGCCAACGACCCCCACAGCCTTGTGCTCGGCACCGATCAGCAGCTTGTCGCTGCAGTCAAGGATCTTCTGCGCGAAATCGACGCCAAGAAGAAATAAGTAGGCACACACGCAATTCGCGACAACCACAGCAGGCGCGCCACTCAATGCGGCGCGCCTGCTTTTTTGCTGGCTCGCGGTGGCGGTTTTGAGTAAAAATCGCTAACTTTGTGTGCTGGCAGCGTTGCGCCGGCACAATTGTTTCACCTCTTGACCCTAACGCAATATGACCGACATCATCACCGACAGCTGGAGCAACATAATAGGCACACTGGCCTCAATCTCGCTGGTGTTTGGCTACCTGCCCCAGACCATTCGCACCATTCGCACCCGTTCTACCGACGACATCGCCACCGGCACTTTCCTGCTGATGGGGCTCGGAGGCTTCCTCTTTGCAGTGCAAGGCGCGCTCACTGGCAATTTGCCACTGCTGTGCACCAACCTGCTGACCACCGTGATGAGCAGCATCATATTCAGCATTAAGATGTATAACGACCACTTCAAGGGCAAGCGGCGCAATAAGAAATAGGGGAGGACTGCAGCATTATGGGAAAGAAGACTGGACTTGCAATAGGCACCGAGACCGCCATCAAAACAAAACCGTGGCTCACGGCGGTGCAGCGCGAACTCGGGCCTGCGCTCGAGAGCAACAACAACGAGTTTGATGAAAAGGTGAGACAGGAGCTCGACGACAATCCCGCCCTTGAAAAGGTGGAGGACAACGATAACGACATCAACACCAAGGACGAAGACGGGCGCGACTTCACCGACGACATCCGCCCCAACAGCGATGACGACGACGATGCCGCCTACCGCAGCCGGCAGCGCAATGCGCGCAACGACAGTCCCGACGATGACGACGACTCGCCGCGCCACGAGGTGGTGGCCGAGAAGTCGCTGGCCGACGACCTGATGGAGCAGATGGGAGAGCAGCGGCTCACCGACCGCCAGCGCGTGATAGCGCAATATGTGATTGGCTCGCTCACCGACGACGGCTACCTGAAGACCTCAAGCATGGACATAGCCGACGACATCACGTTCAATTCCGGGCTCGATATTGAGGTCGACGACGATGAGGTGGAGGCAGTGACGCAGATGCTGAGGCGCCTCGACCCCCCAGGCATCGGGGCGCGCGACCTGCGCGACTGCCTGCTGCTGCAGCTGCGGCGGCTGCCACGGCTGCCTGCTGTGGGCTTTGCCGCCTACATCTTGGAGAATATGTGCGACGGGCAGTGCAGCCTGCTGGCCAAGCCCGACCGCGTGAGCCGCATAGCCAAAATCACTGGCCGGAGCGCCGCCGATGTGGAGCAGGCCATGGGCATAATCACCAAACTCAACCCCAAGCCAGGCAACGCCTACGGCGGTTCGGCAAGCGAGGCCCGGCAGCAGCAAATATCGCCCGACTTCATAGTGGAGGTCGACGACCACGACAAAGTGACCATTACTCTCACCAACAGCATTCCCGAACTGCAGGTGAGCGAGAGCTACCAGAGCAGCGCCGACTATTTCAAGGGCCACAAGCCGCGCTCTGCGCAAGAGGCCGACGAGGCCAAGCTGGTGAAGCAGCAAAGCATGAGGGCAATGACGTTTATCGAAGTGGTGAAGCGCAGGCAGCACACGCTGTTCAATGTAATGAGGTCGATAGCCAGCAGGCAGCACAGCTACATTCTGAGCGGCGACTATGCCGACTTGCGCCCGATGACACTGAAAGACGTTGCCGCCGACACGGGGCTCGACATGTCGGTGGTGTCGCGTGCTTGCAACAACAAATATGCTTCTATGCCGTGGGGCATAAAGTCGCTGAAGTCGTTCTTCTCCGAGGGCATCAAGACCAGCGACGGAGGCACAGTGTCGGCCCGCGAGGTGCAGAGCGCGCTGCAGCAAATAGTTGACGGCGAGGACAAGGGCGCGCCTATGAGCGACGAGGAGCTTAGCCGGCAGCTGAAGGAGCGCGGCTACAGCATAGCGCGCCGCACGGTGAGCAAATATCGCGAGTTGCTGAAAATCCCCTCGGCCATCATGCGCCGCAAGGCATAATAAAACTGAAAAAACAGAGAAACAATAGTAGATTTATTATTACAGAGATATGCAACGATTCACATTCGACAAACTCATAACTGCGCTGGCCCGATTCCTGTCGTCGGCACTAAGTCCGCTGCTAATGCCGGCCTACGGCGTGTTTCTCACGCTGTGGGTGTCGTTTCTGTGCAGTCTTGCCCCGGGCGTGCGCTGGGCGGTGGTGATGGTGGTGTTTGGCATCACCTGCATAATGCCTGTGATTTTGATTGCCGTTCTGCACAACTTCAAGGTAATCACCGACAAGCGTCTCGACAACCGCCGCGAACGCCTGATTCCCTACATCGGCGGCATTGCGTGCAGCATCGCGGCCGCATTCTATCTGGGCCACATACACTCGCCGGCGTGGTTTGTGATGTTTCAGGCCGGCGCTGCCCTCACGGCACTGGTGCTGATGCTGGTGAACCTTAAGTGGAAAATAAGCGCCCATCTGGCCGGCATCGGCGGTGTGGTGGCGCTGCTATATCAAATTCATGTGCAGGGCTTGGAGGCGTTCAACCTGTTTTGGGTGATATGCGCAGCCATTCTCTTGGCGGGCATGCTGGGCACATCGCGCATCATCCTTGGCCGCCACACATTCGCGCAGGTGGCCGCAGGATTTGTGGTGGGGTATGCTTCGGTTACGCTGATGATTGGCTGCTTTGGCTAAATGGTGCTTTTCTGGCGGCCGGTAAGGCGCTTCACAGTTCGGTTGGCCACAATAAAGAAGCGGCGGGCGGCATTGCTGCGCAGCAGCTGCTGGCACACGCGCGTCTTCAGCGGATAGCCTGCCGTGTTGAGCCCTATCAGCGAGCGCACCCACGGGTCGCGGCTGTCCACGCTGCGCATGTGGAAGCACAGGTCGTGAATTTTGCGTATGTTCAGCGCGCGCACTGTGGCTGGAGTGCCTGAGCCGTCAAGCCGCGACTCCAGCTCGGTGTAGAAGCGATGCCATAGCGCCACCGTGTGATAGGGGCTGGCA
>CALBLR010000530.1 GCA_937896015.1 uncultured Prevotellaceae bacterium
GGCGACCGCATGCAGAAGCTGGTGTTCATAGGCCAGAACATGGATCGCACCGCCATCGAGGCCGACCTCGACAAGTGCCTGCTGAAAGAGTAGCTGCACAACGCATCAAAAGACTCCGACGGGACCTTGGGCAAAACAGTCCAAAGCCCCGCCGGCTTTTTTTTACGCATTTTTCAAACGACAATAGAGACAATTGTAGACAATTATTTTTGAGGGTGGAGAAACACGACTATCGAATGCAGCATGCTGCAAAATAGCATTAATTGCGGCTGCTACAGTTCGGAACTTTGGAGCGTACCTTCGGCACGCACTGTGTGGGTGCTACACTTTTCTCCCTACAACTCGCACTCGCATTCGCTTGTGCTCGAAAGTCGGGGGGGCCTGTCGAGAGATATGCGCCCTCGGCACATTCAAATTGCTGCTTCAGTTTGGTAATAGGACGTATGGAGATAACCTACATAACTAATCTGCCGCATCTGTCCTGTTTGGCGCAATTCTGCCCGTCAACTCACTGAAAAAAGCGACAATCCCAGAGGAATTGGATGTCTATAATTTTGCAGAAAACAACGCAAACGCTGAAAAAAGCAGCAATCCCGGAGGGATTGGATATGTGTAGGCAGGTATGCAGCGGAGGCCGTGGCCGACGCGAAATGCCTGCTTAACAGTATAACCCAACCTTGGCATTCCGCTTAGGAATGCCACCACTGCCCCGCTACGTATCGCTACGCAACAATCAGCATAATCCGTCTGTGTCGCATTCCTCTGGAATGCATTCGCGTAGACGGCAACAAAGCAGGCATTTCGCGCGTACTTCGCTATCGCTACGCCCGCGCTGCATACCTGCCTACACATATCTTATCCCAAACGGGATAATGTCGCCTATAGCTTTTGCAGCAAACTGCACTGAAAAATCACTTTTTCAGTGCTCCCGGCATGCCACGTTCCTACTGCTTCGTTGCTGTTTGGCGCATTCAATGCCTGCCCACTCACATTAGCGCTACAACGGCAAAAATCTTGTGGCCATTTGCCCTCATAGAATTGTATCAAATTGTCTATATTGTCGTTTAAAAAAGGGAATTAGCGGGCGAGGTATTTTTCGGCGTCGAGGGCGGCGCGGCAGCCGGTGCCGGCGGCGGCTACGGCCTGGCGGTAGCGCGGATCGGCCACATCGCCGGCGGCAAACACGCCAGGCACACTGGTGGCCGTGGAGCCGTCGGGCTGGGTGAGGATGTAGCCCTGCCCGTCGAGCTTGAGCTGGCCGCCGAGGAAGTCGGTGTTGGGACGGTGGCCTATGGCCAGGAAGAAGCCGTCGATGGCGATGTCGAACTCCTGCGCCTCGGGAGTACCCTTGTGGCGCACAAGGTGTGCGCCCTGCACCCCGCCATCGCCAAAGAGGCCGAGGGTATTGGTGTTGTACAGGATTTCGATGTTGTCCTTTTCGTTGACGCGCCGCTGCATGGCGGCCGAGGCGCGCAGGTGGTCTTTGCGCACTATCATGTACACCTTATTGGCCAGATTGCTTAGGTAGTGCGCCTCCTCGCAGGCAGTGTCGCCGCCGCCCACCACGGCCACCACCTTTTTGCGGTAGAAAAAGCCGTCGCAGGTGGCGCATGCGCTCACACCCTGACCGGCATATTTCTTTTCGTCGGGCAGGCCGAGGTATTTGGCCGAGGCTCCTGTGGCCACTATCACAGTGTCGGCCTCAATGGTGTCGCCGCTGTCGAGAGTGGCAACGAATGGGCGCTGAGAAAGGTTGATGGCGGTGACCACGCCATTGCGCAGGTCGGCCCCCACATTCACGGCCTGGCGGCGCATGTTGTCCATCAGCTGGAAGCCGTCGACGCCGTCGGGGAAACCGGGGAAATTCTCGATGGTGGTGGTCTGAGTGAGCTGGCCGCCGGGCTGCTGGCCCTCAAAGAGCACGCTGCTGACGCCGGCGCGTGCCAGATAGATGGCCGCCGTGTAGCCGGCGGGGCCCGAGCCTATGATGAGTGATTTTACTTTCGTTGTCATATATAATTAGTCCTTTCCTGTTTGAAGTTCTTAAAAAAGCGCGTCAGCGCAGATCCACCACCTGCACTCCTGCGGGCACAAGCTTTTTGCTGAATGTGAACGTGCTGGCCGGATAGCTGACGTGTGTCTTGTAGTTGCTTATGGTCACCGTGGTGGCGGTGCCGTTGGTCATCTCGAAGCGTGCCTTTTTGATTTGGCACGAGCCGTTGGCGATGTAGAGCAGTATCTGACGGATGTTGCTCCTGCGCTTTTTGGGCATGAGCTTGATGGTGTATGAGCCGGCCACTTGCGTGCGAGCCTTCCACATGTTGAAGTTGGTCTTGAAGCCCTGGGCGGCAGCATAGGGGTTCACCATCTGCAAGTCGGCGGCAGTGGGTGTGGTGACGT
>CALBLR010000531.1 GCA_937896015.1 uncultured Prevotellaceae bacterium
GGGAGCGATGTTAAGGTGTTGGGGGCGTGCCCCGTCGGTGTTAGCAGAGGGGCGCGTATGTCTTCGTTGCGGTGCTGGCTGTAGGCGGGTGGGTGCAGGCTTGTGGATGGCCGCCTGATACGACAAAAGCGTGGACGGCTGCTTTGGATGCCCACCCTAACAATCAGGCTTCTCGCATTGCCCTTTGACGCAGGTGGGCAACAGCCACCCACGCCTGAATGATATATATAGCCTCACCACGCGCGCCTTGCGCTGCGGGTGCGTATATATAGCACTGGCGTGAGCGTAGTTGCCACTGCCTTCTGCGTCTATTCAAATTTTGCGAGAATTCGATTGTCAAAGGCCAGTATTAATAACGCTCAGTTTTCTTTTCTGTCTAAGCTCTGCCGCTGCAAGAGCCACTACAAAATTACGTTATGAATATCGTTTTTGCAAGCGATTAAACCATTTTTGTAATTGTTACAATCGGTGTTGCAATCCGCTGCATCTGTGCCGTGAAATGCACGTCGTGGCATATGTCGCACAAAATGCGCACGTTATGCTGCTCAGCAGCAGAAATCAGCCGGGGCGCAATTTGCTATTGACGGCGGCTTGCACTATCTTTGCACAAAGCAATCGAAACTTTAATCACAAAGCATCAATAATGCAGCAAAAAATCATCATTTTAGACTTTGGCTCGCAGACCACGCAGCTCATTGGCCGACGTGTGCGCGAGCTGAACATGTATTGCGAGATTTTGCCCTACAACAAGATCCCCGCCAACGACCCAAGCGTGATTGGCGTGATTTTGAGCGGCAGCCCGTTCTCGGTCTACGACGAGAAGGCCTTCAAAATCGACTTGAGCGAGATTCGCGGCAAGTATCCCATTCTGGGCATTTGCTATGGTGCGCAATACATGGCCTACACGCTGGGCGGATGCGTGGAGCCCGCAGGCACACGCGAGTATGGCCGCGCCAACCTGGCCAAGTTTGACCACGGCAATCCTCTGCTTAAGGGTCTCAGCGACAACTCACAGGTGTGGATGAGCCACGGCGACACCATCACCGCCATTCCCGACGGCTTCAAGGTGATAGCCTCCACTGCCAAGGTGGCAATAGCGGCCTATCAGGCCGAAGGCGAGAAACTGTGGGGCGTGCAGTTTCACCCCGAAGTGTTCCACTCAACCGAGGGAGCCAAACTGCTCAAGAATTTTGTGGTTGACATTTGCGGCGGCCGTCAGGAGTGGAATGCCGCCTCGTTTATCAGCACCACAGTGGCCGAGCTCAAGCAGCAGCTGGGCGGCGACCGCGTGATTCTGGGTCTCAGCGGCGGCGTCGACTCGTCGGTGTGCGCCACTCTGCTCAACCGCGCCATTGGCCAGAACCTTACCTGCATATTCGTTGACCACGGCATGCTGCGCAAGAATGAGTTTGCCAAAGTGATGGACGCCTACAAGGGCCTCGGACTCAACGTGATTGGCGTTGAC
>CALBLR010000532.1 GCA_937896015.1 uncultured Prevotellaceae bacterium
TTGGCGTCAATGCCACACTCAGGCGAAGCCGCGCCGAAAGCCATTATTGTTCCTCCCTGAATGTACATGTTGCCATTGGAGTCGATGCCGTCGTTGCCGGTAGCCACAACGGTAATGGTTCCTCCTTTTATATACATGTGGCTTGAGGAGTTGAGCGCGTCGTCGTTAGTGTTGGCGGTTATTACACCGCCATTTATGGTCATCACCGCCTTACTCTCTATTCCCTCGCCGCCGTTACCCGTCACCGTTACATTTAGCACTCCTCCATTGATGGTCACGTTGCCATCGGCCTTTATACCCTTTGGCGATGACTTCTGGCTTGACGATAGGCGATCTGCGTTGCCTGTATAGGGGTCGTATGCTGTTCCGTTGACGTAGGCATACATCCCGCCCGTGGTGGTTATGGTGATGCTGCCGCCATTGGCAATGAACTCGCCATCGCAGTTAATGCCTTTGCCTCCGCTACCTGAGCTCAATAGCTGCAAAAATCCTCCGTCGATTTTCACATTGGCGTCGGAGCTGATGCATGACGCAGCCTTCGTCTTGGCATCGTCCTCATCCCATTTGCCTCCGCCGGAGGTGCTGACGTTGATTGTTCCGCCAGTAATATTGATATCGCCCTCAGCCTTCAGTCCTTTGGCGGCAGTGGCTGTTGTGGCAATGCTGATTGTTCCGCCGGTAATCGTTATGGCACCTGTGTCCTCGGCCTCACGGTCGGTGTCGTCCTTGTATGACACCTGAATGCCGTCGTCGCCGGTGCCGGATATATTAAGCTCGCCGCTTTCCATTGCGAAGTACTGATTGCAGTTGAGCCCGTCCTTCACTGCCGAGAGAATATTTACAGTGGCATTCTTAAGTTCAACATATTCCTTAGAGTATATTCCGTGGGCAGCGTTGCCATAGACGTTGAGCGAGCCCTTGCCCTTCAGTTCCAGGTGACCCTTGCACACTATGCAGCCTTTCTGAGAGCCACCGGCTGCATCGGTTAGCGTGTTGGAGGTGCCTTTCTTTATGCTTAGGCTGATGCGCTTGCCGTCCTGTATGTCGAGCGGAGCACCGAGCGTGCTTGTAAGCGACAGTCCCTGCAGTTCGATTGAAGCCTTATATGAGCCATCGAGGGTGAACGAGCCGTCGGCCGACGTGCCACTAAGCACATAGGTAATCTCGCCACTCGTGTCATCGCCTGCGCTGCCGGCCTGTTCAATGGTCACGTGCGCTCCACTCACCGACGGCACCACATACTGCGCCACATCGCCAGCCACCACAACCGAGGCCGAAGTGCCATTGTAGCTCACGCTGACAGTGCCGCTCTCCACCTTCGAATCGTCTACATACATGCGGGTTATGTCGGCCGTGCTGAGTGTGCGCCCCATAAAGGTAAGCTGCGTTCCGCCGGTGTAGGTCATTTCGCCAGCCTCCGCTGCCGGCAGAGCGTAGGTCACGTTGCCCGCTACCACATTGAGGGTCTGGGCATCGGCCGCGATTGCTATCGCACCCGCGGCAGCCAATGTCATAAGTATGCGTTTCATCTTACTGCGATTTTCTTGGTTTTACCATTCTGTCTCACTAAATAAATTCCAGGCTCCACAGTTTCGTCTAAACTGCGCGCATTGGCAAACTTGCCAACGCATATGCCAGAAATGTCATACACCTCCAGATGGCTATCGGTGTCTTCCGGTGTCACCACGCTTATGCCCGACACGTCATTTGCCGTGAAGAACATCTTCGTGATGTCAGCCACGTTTAGCGTCTGGCTTGTCGAGCCGTTACTGACCACAAGTTTGCTGCCCGAGTCGGCAAACGTCATCGACAGCGATCCTATGCCAAACGACGCCGCTGAGCCATCGGCATACTGGAACGAAAGATAGGGATATGCTTCGGCACCTGCCGTCAGGCCAAGCATAAATAAGACTGATGATATTAGGAACTTCTTCATATGCGATCCTTTCATAAACAATGTGATTATATATATGTTTTGCCATCTTTTTAGTTGCAAAGTAAAATATTTACCATTAGACCACAAAAGATTTTCAACAAACCATCCGAATATTTAGACAAATCATTATTCCAAGAGACGGGACACACTTTAAACCCTCAATTTTGCTTCAAAAAATGTGGTGATGATAGCGTGCGCACCATTGCACGCCACTGCAATTTTTTGATTAATTTTGCACACTGAAAAAGGAACTACATACGCTATACTTCATATCAACATGGGTTTTGAACTATTCATAGCACGCCGGCTTAAGCTCGGCACCAACGGCAGCAAGGGCTCGCCGAGCCTGAATGTGGCGCTGATAGGCGTGGCACTGGCCATTGCGGTGATGTTACTCTCGATTGTGATAGTGATGGGATTCAAGAGCGAAATATCAAGCAAGATATATGCGCTCGACCCGCACATTAAGGTGACCAACGCCGCCGTGGGCATCGACAACAACATTGCCACAGTCGACAGCCGCGACGTGTTTGCGCCCATAATGGCCGACAGCGCGTTTAAGTCGCATCTTTCGAGCATGAGCCTCACCGCCGAGAAGCCCGCCATACTGAAAACCGACAGCGACTTCAAGGGCATAGTGTATCGCGGCGTGGACGACGGATTTGACTGGAGCTACATCAAAAGCCACCTGACTGGCGGACGCCTGCCGCGCATAGCCGGCGACGCACTGAATGAGGTGGTGATTTCAAAAACCATAGCCAACCAGCTGGGGCTGAAGGTGGGCGACAAAATTCTCACCTACTTCATCGACTCCAAGGTGAAGGTGCGCAACTCGCACATTGTGGGCATCTTCAACACCGACTTCGACCACTTCGACAAGCAGGTGATGATGGGCAACATCGCCCTGATACAGCAAGTGAACGGCTGGAGCAGCTATGTGGGCAACTATGTGGGCATCGACATGGCCAGCACCGACTCGGTGAGAAATGAGTCGTACTCGCTGTTCAAGACGCTGGCCCGGTGGAGCTATGAGAAGGGCGGCGACACGCTGTATAACGTCACCAACACGCAGGACAACAACAAGTCGTTTTTCACATGGCTGGGCATGCTCAACATGAATGTGGCCATAATACTGATACTGATGATGGTGGTGTCGGGCTTCACTCTGGTGTCGGCCCTGCTGATGATAGTGCTGGAGCGCATAAGGCTGGTGGGTCTGCTCAAGGCCATGGGCGCCACCAACGGCTCGATTAGGCGCATATTCATCTACCTCACGCAAAAGCTCATAATCAGGGCTTTGCTTGCCGGCAACGCCGTGGGATTGGGACTTGCGCTGCTGCAACAGCACTTCCACATAGTGAGCCTCAATCCCGAAGCCTACTACATGCCCTATGTGCCCATCGAGATCAACGCCGCAAGCCTTGTGGCGCTCAACGCGGCCATAGTGGTGATTTCCTACATCACACTGCTGGGCCCGTCGTACATAGTGTCGTCGATCAAGCCCACATCCACAATGAAATTTGAATAGCAGGCGCGCGTCACTCCTCCACAGGGCGTTCGTGTATCATCGACACCAGCGCGCTGCGGTCGAGCACCGAAATTGAGCTGGACGTGTAGTCAACAATGCCTCTGGCCTTTAGCAAGCTGAGAGCGCTCACAAGCGCAGTGCGCCGCGTGCCCAGCACGAGGCACAGGTCCTTCTGGCGAAATGTGATGGTGATGTCGGCCGATGCCTTGCTGGTGAGCATCGACACCATGAAGGCAATGCGCTCGGCCACCATGCCGTGCGACATCTGCTGCAGCGACAGCTTGGGCTTCTGCGCGTTGCGCGACAGGTAGTTGAGAATGTTGAACAGAAACACGTCGTCGCTGCGCACAATGCTCATATAGTCGGCCTTCGACAGCTGCAATATGCCGCAGTCGCCCACAGCATAGAGGTCGAACGGGTAGGCCGGTTCCCGGCCAAACATAAAGTCGGCTCCCACCACATTGGGTGCGGCCAGCGTCTGCGACACGGCCAAGCGGGCGGCCGCACTTGCGGTCACCGAGCGTGCCTTGCCCGACACTATGAACCGCAAGTGGGTTGACGGGGCACCCGACTCAACTATGCGCTGCCCGTCGCCAAACTTCAAGAAGTGGAATGGTATTTTGGCCACGAGTGCGGAAATCTGCTCATGGCTCGCCCCCTGGAACAGGGGCAGCTCCATCAGTTTTTCAAACATGTTGCCGTTTTCAGTATTCATCATTTTTCCTTTTTAGTCTTGTCATTCATACGCCTTGGCAAACCGGGCGGCTTCGGCTTCGGAATCAAACTGCGCGAGCGGTATCACCAGATAGGTGTAGCGGCGCACGCCCAGCCTTAGCAGCAGCGATTGGGCGTCGGCAGTGACTCCGGCCACCTCGCTGCGCGCTACGAGGCGCGGCCTGCGCCGCTCGTCGGCAAACGTGAGCAGCATATCGCCGTTGGGGCGCTGAGCCACACTTTTATCGGCCACCGACCAGCTTGCCTCCAGCGACAACACATAGTTGATGTAGAGCATAGCCATGGCCATGGGGGCGGCCACAAACACGAGCATCAGCGCCACAATCAGAAAGTTGACGCTGACCACCGCCAGCGACGCGCACACCAGCACGGGCAGCACCATCAGCGGCCACCAGTCGGCCAGAAATGCCTTGGCAACTATTTTAAGATAGGCCGCGGGTGATATTTTAAAGAAGCCTTCAACCATGCTTTGCCGCAGAGTGTGACTCACTTGGTGTCTAAAAACGCGAAATACACCGCGGCTATGAGCAGCACAAACGCCACGGCGTGGTTCCAGTGCAGCGACTCGCCCTTGAAGCACAGGGTGGCAAACACGGTGAACACCGTGAGCGTGACCGCCTCCTGAATCACTTTGAGCTGCATCAGCGTGAACGGGCCGCCGTTGCCCACAAAGCCAAGGCGGTTGGCCGGCACCTGAAAGCAGTATTCAAACAATGCGATGCCCCACGACAGCAGAATCACGCCATACAGAGGCCAGTTGCTGGTAACGCCC